>NZ_JAVRHI010000185.1:0-13121 GCF_034105845.1 Streptomyces sp. CRN 30
GCGGTGACGGCCAGCCCGGCGGCCACGGCGCGCCGCCGGTGGCGTACGAGCCGGCGCAGCCGGTGGAGCCCGCCGCCCACCCGGACCGGCGCGAAGTGCGGCACCCCGCAGGTGGGCGGCGCGTCCACGGCGAGGGGAGAGGGAGGTGGAGGGGGAGGAGCGGAGAAGGGCGAGTACGACACGGGGACCGCCAGCTGGGACGAGGGACCGGACCGGAGAACGGCTTGCGGACACCACGATGGGCCGCCGCGCCGCTGCTCGCCGGGACCCGTGCACAACCGGCGGATTGTGGATAACTCCGCCACCCGAACGGGACGTTCCGCTCCCTGCGGGACACCGCCGCTCCCCGTCGGACGCCAGGACGCCGGGACGCCAGGACGCCGGGACGCCGGGACGCCGGGACGCCGAGGAACGAGGTACCGCCCGCCCTACGGCAAGGCGATCCCCGGGTCCATCCCGCCCAGCGCCGACCCGCACCCGCAGTCCCGTTCCCCGGCCGCCGGGAGCGCCGCCACCGCGTCGAAGAGGACGCCCCGCAGCCGGTCGACGTTGGCGGCGAACACGCGCAGTACCTCGTCGTGCGAGACGCCCTCGCCGGACTCCGCGCCCGCGTCGAGGTCGGTGACGAGCGTCAGCGACGTGTAGCACAGCTCCAGCTCACGGGCGAGGGCCGCCTCCGGGTGACCGGTCATGCCCACCACCGACCAGCCCTGCGCCTGGTGCCAGAGCGACTCGGCGCGGGTCGAGAACCGCGGCCCCTCGACGACGACGAGGGTGCCGCCGTCCACCGGTTCCCAGTCCCGGCCCCGGGCCGCCTTGAGCGCGGCGGCCCGCCCGGCGGGGCAGTAGGGGTCGGCCAGCGACACGTGCACGACGTTCGGCACGGTGCCGTCGGGCAGCGGCAGCCCGTCGAAGTACGTCGCGACACGCGACTTCGTCCGGTCGACGAACTGGTCGGGCACGAGCAGCGTGCCGGGACCGTACTCGGGACGCAGCCCGCCGACCGCGCAGGGCCCGAGGACCTGGCGCACGCCCACCGAGCGCAGCGCCCAGAGGTTGGCCCGGTAGTCGATGCGGTGCGGCGGCAGGTGGTGGCCGCGGCCGTGCCGGGGGAGGAAGGCGACCCGTCGGCCGGCGACCTCGCCGATGAAGAGGGAGTCGCTGGGCGGCCCGTACGGGGTGTCCACCGCGACCTCGGTCACGTCGTCGAGGAACGAGTAGAAACCGGAGCCGCCGATCACGCCGATCTCGGCGTTCGCCTTGTTCGCCATGGACCGCACCCTAACCGCCCGCCGGGAACCGGGAACGCCGAAGGCCCCGCCGTCGGACGGACGGCGGGGCCCTGCGGGCGAGAAGCGGCTCAGGCGGCGGAGCTGCTGCTGGACGAGCTGCTCGTGCTCGACGACTTGGAGTCGGAGGACGGCTTCGCGTCGGAGGAGGACTTGGACTCCGAGGACGTCGACTTCGAGGACGACGCGGGCGAGCTGCTGGACGACGCGCCACGGCTGTCGTTGCGGTAGAACCCGGAGCCCTTGAAGACGATGCCGACGGCCGAGAAGACCTTCTTCAGGCGGCCCCCGCAGTTGGGGCACTCGGTCAGGGCGTCGTCGGTGAACTTCTGCACCGCCTCGAGGCCCTCGCCGCACTCGGTGCACTGGTACTGGTACGTCGGCACTGTCTTCCTCCTGGCACTCTCACTCGATGAGTGCTAACGACGGTCCATAGTGACGTATTCCCGGGGATCAGTCCACTGTGGCGGGCTCGCGGTGACCCACGCCACGTGCCACCGTCCGTCCGCGCGGCTCCACCGCGAGCCGGGAACGCAGGGTCAGGAGAGTCGCCAGGGCGAGCACCGTCCCGCCCATCGGCACCAGGAATCCGGCGCCCGCCCACAGCTCGTCCTCCAGCTGTCCGGCGACCGTGACGGCGGCCGCCTGGCCGAGGGCGACCGCGCCGGTCAGCCAGGTGAACGCCTCGGTGCGGGCACCGGCCGGGACCAGGCTCTCGACCAGCGTGTAGCCGGTGACCAGGGCGGGAGCGATGCACATGCCGACGAGCAGGCCGAGACCCGCGAGGAGCGGCACGGACTGCGCGGCCCACAGGCCGGAGGCGGTCAGGGCCAGGGCGACGTAGCCGAACAGCAGGCGGCGCTGCGGCGCGGTCTTCCAGGCGACGGCGCCGCAGACGACACCGGAGAGCATGTTGCCCGCGGCGAAGGTGCCGTAGAGGACACCGTTCAGGCCCGGCTCGCCGATCGACTCGGTGAACGCGGCCAACGCGACCTGCATGCCGCCGAAGACGGAACCGATGCCCAGGAAGGCCACGGCCAGGACGCGGACACCGGGGACGCGCAGCGCCGGAACGTGCTCCACGCGCGCGTGGCCCCCGCCGTCCTCGGCCGCGTCCGCGCCGACCGGCGGCTGGGTGCGCCTCTGCGCGGCGAAGAGGAGACCGCCGAGCAGGGTGAGCGCGGCCTCGGTGATCAGTCCGGCGGACGGGTGCAGGGCCGTGCACAGGGCGGTGGCCAGCAGCGGGCCCACGACGAAGGTCAGCTCGTCGGTGACGGACTCGAAGGCCGCCGCGGTGGGCAGCAGGGGCGAGTCCTTGAGCCGCACGCCCCAGCGGGCGCGGACCATGGGGCCGATCTGCGGCACCGAGGCGCCGGTGGGCACCGCCGCCGCGAACAGTGCCCACAGGGGCGCGTCCGCGAGCGCCAGCCCGGTCAGCGTCAGGCCGGACAGCACGTGCACCAGCACGCCGGGGACGAGGACGGCGCGCTGCCCGTGGCGGTCGGCGAGCCGGCCGCTGTAGGGGGCGAACAGCGCCATGGAGACGCCGGTGACGGCAGCCGCCGCACCCGCGGCGCCGTAGGAGCCGGTGGTGTGCTGGACGAGGAGGACGATGGAGATCGTCAGCATCGCGAAGGGCTGCCGTGCGGCGAAGCCCGGGGCCAGGAAGGTCCAGGCGCCGCGGGTGCGCAGCAGTTGCCCGTACCCCGGGCGCCGGTCCGCTCCGCGCGCCGTCTTCGAGGTGACCGTGGACGCCACGGTCCGGCCTTTCCGCCGCCTGGTGGCGCGGTGGTCCCCGCGCGGGGACCCGGGCGCCGAGAGCTGTCCTCTTGCGCGGACTGCGGTAGATACCGGAGCCGTCGGAAAAGAGGTGCAGCCCGGCCGCCATACGGTCGCGCCAGCTCTGCGTCAGGCAGAGTTGGTTCGATCAGGTGACCGGCCCATTGTATACAGCGCCCGCACACGACGACGGCGGCCGGACCGCCGCCCCCGACGGCCGAGCCGCCGCCCCCCGCCGGCGATTGGGCCGCCGCCCCCTGCCTGCGACCGGGCCGCCCCCCCCGACGGCCGCGTCGGCTCAGCCCGACCGCACGTCCACCCCGTTCTTCTCTCCGTTCTTCTCCCCGTTCCTCTCCCCGGTCTTCTTCCCGCTTCTCTCTCCGTCCTTCTCGCCGCCGGTTCCCAGCCAGCCCGCGAGTTTGCCGCCGCGGCCGACCGCGCGCAGCCGCTCCTCGGCGGCGTCCCGGACCGGGTCGGTGGCGACGACGAGGAGCTCGTCGCCGTACCGCAGCAGGGTCGTGGGCAGCGGCACGAACGACGTGCCGTCGCGGACCACGAGGGTCACCGCCGCCCCGGCCGGCAACCGCAGCTCGGTCACCTCGACGCCGTTCATCCGCGACCCGTCGGGGATCGCGACGGACAGCAGGTGTCCGCGCAGCCGCTCCAGTGGCGCCGACTCGATGCCGAGGTCGGCCGCCTCGGAACCGGAGCCCAGGCGCAGCTTGCGGGCCAGCCACGGCAGCGTCGGGCCCTGCACCAGGGTGTAGACGACGACCAGGACGAAGACGATGTTGAAGATCCGCCGGCTGCCGTCGACGCCCTCCACCATGGGAATGGTCGCCAGGATGATGGGCACGGCGCCGCGCAGCCCCGCCCACGACATCAGGGTCTGCTCCTGCCAGGGCACCCGGAACGGCGTCAGGCACAGCACGACGCTCAGCGGCCGCGCCACCATGGTGAGCACCAGGCCGATGAGCAGGGCGGGCAGGATGTCGTCGCCCAGTTCGTGCGGGGTGACGAGCAGGCCGAGCAGGACGAACATGCCGATCTGGGCGATCCAGCCGAGCCCGTCGGCGAAGCCGCGGGTGGCCGGCCAGTGCGGCAGCTTGGCGTTGCCCATGACCATGGAGGCCAGGTACACGGCGAGGAAGCCGCTGCCGTGCGCCAGCGCGCCGGTCGCGTAGGCGGTGACGGCGATCGCCATGACGGCGATGGGGTAGAGGCCGGACGCGGGCAGTGCCACATGTCTGAGGCCCCAGGCGCCGAGCCAGCCGACCGCGAGGCCGATGGCGGCGCCGATGGCCAGCTCCAGGGCGATCTCGCCGAGCAGGACGTACCAGTGCTCCATCGGGCCGGCCGTGGAGAAGGCGACCACGAGGATGACGACCGGGGCGTCGTTGAAGCCGGACTCGGCCTCCAGCGTCCCGGTTATCCGTGCGGGCAGCGGGATGCGGCGCAGCACGGAGAAGACGGCCGCCGCGTCGGTGGAGGAGACCACCGCGCCGATGATCAGTGCCTGCCGCCACTCCAGCCCCGTCAGGTAGTGGGCACCCGCCGCCGTGACGCCGACGCTCACCGCGACGCCGGCCAGCGCCAGCGCGGACGCGGCGGGCAGGGCGGGTTTCGCTTCCTTCCACTTCGTGCCGAGGCCGCCCTCGGTCAGGATCACGACCAGGGCCGCGTATCCGATGACCTGGGTCAGCTCGGCGTTGTCGAATCGGATGTCGCCGATGCCGTCCTGGCCGATGGCGACGCCGATCCCCAGGTAGACGAGCAGGCTGGGGAGCCCGCTGCGCGAGGAGATGCGGACCGCCGCGACGGCGACGAGCAGGACGAGCGAGCAGACGAGCAGGAGCTGGTTGAGGTGGTGGACAGTCAGGGGCTGTTCCTTCCGGCTGGTGACGCGAGGGTGGGTGCGCCGATCAGGGCAACTACTTCGTTACCTTACCTAACTCTTGACGCTTTCTTGACGCCGACCGCGACAGGGTCGAACGTCCGTCCGTGCTCTTTCCCGACTCCGCGTCAAGGGCGGGCGGGCCCTGCGCCTATGGTTGCTCCAGCGTTCACTCAGCAAGAAGCACCGTAGGAAGCGCAGCAGTACGCGCAGTAGAAAGCACAGCCCGCCCCTGCCGCTCGCGTTAGGACAGCAAGGACAGCGATGCCCCCCACCAACACCGCCTCTTCGGGCCACCGGCCCGCCAAGTCCGCGAGGAAAAAGGGGCGCAGAGCCAAACTGATCGTCCTCGTGCTGGTGCTGGCCATCATCGGTGGCCTCGCCTACGGGGCGTACTGGTCGGTCAGCACCGTCCGGGCCTCCTTCCCGCAGACCAAGGGGTCGATCACGCTGGACGGCCTGTCGGGCCCGGTCGACGTCAAACGCGACTCGTACGGAATCCCGCAGATCTACGCCTCCTCCGACGCGGACCTGTTCATGGCGCAGGGGTACGTCCAGGCGCAGGACCGGTTCTACGAGATGGACGTGCGCCGCCACATGACCTCGGGGCGCCTGTCGGAGATGTTCGGCAAGGGCCAGGTCGACAACGACGAGTTCCTGCGCACGCTGGGCTGGGACCGGGTGGCGGAGCAGGAGTACAAGGAGACTCTCTCCGACTCCACGAAGAAGTACCTCCAGGCCTACGCCAAGGGCGTCAACGCCTACCTCAAGGGCAAGGACGGCGCGGACATCTCCCTGGAGTACGCGGCCCTCGGCTTCACCAACGACTACGCGCCCGAGGAGTGGACCCCGGTCGACTCGGTCGCGTGGCTGAAGGCGATGGCCTGGGACCTGCGCGGCAACATGGAGGACGAGGTCGACCGGGCGCTGATGACGACGCGCCTCGGCCCGAAGCAGATCGCCGACCTGTACCCGGACTACCCGTACAGCCGGAACAAGGCGATCGTCCAGGAAGGCCAGTACGACGAACTGACCGGCACCTTCCAGGGCGGCGACAGCGGCACCACCGGCACCGGAACGGACACCGGCACAGGTACCGGAACGGACACCGGCACCGGCACCGGAACGGGTACAGAAACAGGCACAGGCACCGGCACCGGTACGGGCACAGGCACCACCGACGGCTCCACCGTCCTGCAGAGCCAGCTCTCCGGCCTCCAGGACGTCCTCGACGACCTGCCCACCGCCGTCGGCGTGAACGGCAACGGCATCGGCTCCAACTCCTGGGTCGTCTCCGGCGAGCACACCATCACCGGCAAGCCGCTGCTCGCCAACGACCCGCACCTCTCCCCGGCGCTGCCCTCCGTCTGGTACCAGATGGGCCTGCACTGCCGCAGCGTCAGCAGCAAGTGCCAGTACGACGTCACCGGCTACACCTTCGCCGGGATGCCCGGCGTGGTGATCGGCCACAACCAGGAGATCGCCTGGGGCCTGACCAACTCCGGCGTCGACGTCAGTGACCTCTACCTGGAGAAGATCACCGGCGAGGGCTACCAGTACGACGGCAAGGTGGTCCCCTTCGAGACCCGCGAGGAGACCATCAAGGTCGCCGGCGGCTCCTCGAAGAAGATCGTCGTCCGGGAGACCAACAACGGCCCCCTGCTCTCCGACCGCGACTCCGAGCTGGTGAAGGTCGGCAAGAAGGCCACCGTCGAGAGCGCCGCCCCCGACCGCGGCGACGGCTACGGCGTCGCCCTGCGCTGGACGGCCCTGGACCCCGGCACCACCATGGACGCCGTCTTCGCCATCGACCGCGCGAAGGACTGGAGCGAGTTCCGCGAGGCCGCCGCCCTGTTCGACGTCCCCTCGCAGAACCTGGTCTACGCCGACACCGACGGCCACATCGGCTACACCCTGCCCGGCCAGATCCCGATCCGCGCCGAGGACCACGACGGTTCGATCCCCGCGCCGGGCTGGGACCCGGACTACCGCTGGACCGGCGAGTACATCGAGGACGACGAACTGCCCTACGAGTACGACCCCGACCGCGGCTACATCGTCACCGCCAACCAGGCCGTCGTCGACGAGGACAAGTACCCGTACACCCTCACCACAGACTGGGGCTACGGCACCCGCAGCCAGCGGATCACCGCCCTGATCGAGCAGAAGATCAAGGACGGCGGCAAGATCTCCACGGACGACATGCGCCAGATGCAGCTGGACAACAGCAGCGAGATCGCCAAGCTGCTCGTGCCCACGCTGCTCAAGCTCGACGTCAAGGACAAGGACGTCCGCGAGGCGCAGAAGCTGCTGGAGGGCTGGGACTACACCCAGGACGCCGACTCGGCCGCCGCCGCGTACTTCAACGCGGTCTGGCGCAACATCGTCAAGCTCGCCTTCGGCAACAAGCTGCCCAAGGAGCTGCGCGTCAAGGGCCAGTGCCTGTGGGTCGACCCGGTCAACACCACCGGGCCCGCCGACGAGACGCAGAAGGTCCGCGAGTGCGGCCAGCGCGCGGCGGACCAGGCCCAGCCGGACGGCGGCGACCGCTGGTTCGAGGTGGTCCGCACGCTGATGGACGACACCGACAGCGACTGGTGGACGACGCCCGCCTCCAACACCCGCAAGGGTGCCGACCACAACCGCGACGACCTGTTCGCGCGCGCCATGGTCGACGCCCGCTGGGAGCTGACCGCCAAGCTCGGCAAGGACATCGACACCTGGAGCTGGGGCCGGCTGCACCGCCTGTTCCTGAAGAACCAGACCCTCGGCACCGCCGGTCCGGGCTTCCTGAAGTACGCGCTCAACCGCGGTCCCTGGGAGCTGAGCGGCGGCGAGGCCGCGGTCAACGCCACCGGCTGGAACGCGGCGGGCGGCTACGAGGTGGTCTGGGTGCCGTCCATGCGGATGGTGGTCAACCTCGACGACCTCGACAAGTCCCGGTGGATCAACCTCACCGGTGCCTCCGGGCACGCCTTCAGCGCCCACTACACCGACCAGACGGACAAGTGGGCCAAGGGCGAGCTGCTGCCGTGGTCCTTCTCGGACAAGGCGGTCGCGGACAGCACGAGCGACACGCTGGTGCTCAAGCCCTGACCCGCGGTTCCTGAACCGGGAAACGGCCTCCACGCGCGCGTGGAGGCCGTTTCCCGTCCGTGCCCCGCTCAGTGCCGGAACCGCCGTACCCCCTCCGGCGTCACCACCGCGTCCACCGGCCGGTCGTGCGGCTCCTCGGGGACCCGGTCGAGCACCTCGGTGCCGTAGAGCAGCACCACCCGCGCCGGACGCGCCCCCGCCCGCTCCAGCCGGGACAGGACCCGGTCGTAGGAGCCGCCGCCGCGGCCCAGCCGCATGCCGCGCCCGTCGACCGCCAGCCCCGGCAGCAGCACCACGTCGGCCTCCGTCACCGCCGCCGTCCCGAGCCGCTCCCCGGCGGGCTCCGCCAGCTCCATGCGCCCGCCGAGCCGCACGCGCGTGAGCGACTCCTCACCGGCGTACGCACCCCAGTCCAGGTCGCCGTCCGGCAGCAGCACGGGCAGCAGCACCCGGACCCCCCGCGCGCACAGCGCGTCGAGCAGCGCGCGCGTGCCCGGCTCGGCGCCCATCGAGACGTACGCCGCCACCGTGCGCGCACGCGCCAGCTCCGGCAGCCGCGCGGCCCGCCCGGCCAGCGCCTCCGCGGCCACCCGCACGTCATCCGCCGTCAACCCGGCCCTCACCGCCAGGATTTCGCGTCGCAATGTGCGCTTGTCACGCTCGTCCACGCGTCGAACTTGGGTCAAGGCCGCTCCCGTACTGCTCCAATATGCTCATCTGAGCATTGACTCAACGAGGGTGCGGAATCACTGCAAACGCACCGGATATGGTGGCGCTCATGACTCAGTCGCACCCCAGGATCAGCAAGGCTGTCATCCCCGCAGCGGGTCTGGGCACCCGGTTCCTGCCGGCCACCAAGGCCACTCCCAAGGAGATGCTGCCGGTGGTCGACAAGCCGGCGATCCAGTACGTGGTCGAAGAGGCCGTGTCGGCGGGACTCGACGACGTCCTCATGGTGACGGGCCGCAACAAGCGCCCCCTGGAGGATCACTTCGACCGCAACTACGAGCTGGAGTCCGCCCTGGAGAAGAAGGGCGACGCCGAGCGGCTGGCCAAGGTGCGGGAGTCCAGCGACCTCGCGATGATCCACTACGTCCGCCAGGGCGACCCCAAGGGCCTCGGCCACGCCGTCCTCGCCGCCGCCCCGCACGTCGGCGACGAGCCCTTCGCGGTCCTCCTCGGCGACGACCTCATCGACCCCCGCGACCCGCTGCTCCAGCGCATGATCGAGGTCCAGGGGCAGTACGGCGGCAGCGTCATCGCCCTCATGGAGGTCGAGCCCGAGCAGATCCACCTCTACGGCTGCGCCGCCGTCGACACCACCGAGGACGGCGACGTCGTCAAGGTGAGCGGCCTCGTCGAGAAGCCCGACCCGGCCGACGCCCCCTCCAACTACGCCGTCATCGGCCGCTACGTCCTCGACCCCGGCGTCTTCGGCGTCCTGCGCCGCACCGCGCCCGGCCGCGGCGGCGAGATCCAGCTCACCGACGCCCTCCAGGAACTCGCCCAGGACGAGGGCGCCGCCGGCCCGGTGCACGGCGTCGTCTTCAAGGGCCGCCGCTATGACACCGGCGACCGCGGCGACTACCTGCGTGCCATTGTCAGACTCGCATGCGAACGTGAAGACCTGGGCCCGGACTTCCGGACCTGGCTTCGCAGTTACGTAGCCGAGGAGATGTAGCCACGTTGAGCAGCACCGCCCCCCGTGACCCCGCCGACGACCGCCCCGGCCCGGACCACCCGGCGCCGCAGGACCGGCTGTGGTCGGTGGAGGAGCACCTGGAGGACATCCTCGCCACGGTCCGTCCCCTGGCGCCCATCGAGCTGAACCTCCTCGAAGCCCAGGGCTGCGTCCTGGTCGAGGACGTCACGGTGCCGGTCTCCCTGCCGCCGTTCGACAACAGCTCCATGGACGGGTACGCGGTACGGGTCGCGGACGTCGCGGGCGCCAGCGAGGAGTTCCCCGCCTGCCTGGAGGTGATCGGGGACGTCGCCGCGGGCGCCGGCGAGACGCTCCACGTCGGCCCCGGCCAGGCCGCCCGCATCATGACCGGCGCCCCGCTGCCGGCCGGCGCGGAGACCGTCGTGCCCGTCGAGTGGACCGACGGCGGGCTCGGCGCGGGCCCGGTGACCGGCATGCGCGCCCGCAGCCTCGCCCCCGAGGGCGCGGGCGGCCAGGTCCGCGTCCACCGCCCCGCCGAGACCGGCGCGCACGTACGCGAGAGGGGCAGCGACGTCCGGGCCGGTGACCGCGCCCTGGCGGCCGGCACCGTCCTCGGCCCGCCGCAGATCGGCCTGCTCGCCGCGATCGGCCGCGGCCGGGTCCGGGTCCGCCCCCGCCCCCGCGTGGTCGTCCTCTCCACCGGCACCGAACTCGTCCAGCCCGACGAGCAGCTGGAACACGGCCAGATCTACGACTCCAACAGCTTCGCCCTCACCGCCGCCGCGCGGGACGCCGGGGCCATCGCCTACCGGGTGGGCGCCGTCGCCGACGACGCCGAGACCCTCCGCGCCACCATCGAGGACCAGCTGGTCCGCGCCGACCTGCTGGTCACCACGGGCGGCGTCAGCGTCGGCGCGTACGACGTCGTCAAGGAGGCCCTCGCGCACGTCGGCGACGAGGACGAGCCGGGCAGCGGCGTGGAGTTCCGCAAGCTCGCCATGCAGCCCGGCAAGCCCCAGGGGTTCGGCTCCATCGGCCCCGACCACACCCCGCTGCTGGCCCTGCCGGGCAACCCGGTCTCCTCGTACGTCTCCTTCGAGCTGTTCGTCCGCCCCGCCGTGCGGACCCTGATGGGCCTGCCGGACCCGCACCGGCCCCGCGTCAGGGCGACCCTGAGCGCGGACAAGGCGCTGACGTCCCCGAAGGGCCGCAGGCAGTTCCTGCGCGGGAAGTACGCCGACGGCTCGGTCAGCACGGTCGGCGGCGCGAGTTCGCACCTGGTGGCGGCGCTGGCCCACGCCGACGCGCTGATCGTCGTCCCCGAGGACACCGAGACGGTCGAGCCCGGCTCGGAGGTCGAGGTCGTCCTGCTCGGCTGACCGGGCGCGCGGACGTCCGCTGGGCGGTCCTGCCCCGGTGGGCCCGCCGCCATGGGGGTACCGTGTCGCGCACAACAGGCCCGCGTGCCGCACGGCGCCGGGCCCGGACCGGGAGCCTCACGAACCATGAGCACGCAGGACCGACTGACGCACCTCGACGAGGCGGGCGCCGCCCGCATGGTCGACGTCTCCGGCAAGGAGGTGACCGCACGGACCGCGCGCGCGAGCGGACGCGTCCTGGTCGCCCCGGAAGTGGTGGAGCTGCTGCGCGGCGAGGGCGTCCCCAAGGGCGACGCGCTGGCCACCGCGCGGATCGCGGGCATCATGGGCGCCAAGCGCACCCCCGACCTCATCCCGCTCTGCCACCCGCTCGCGGTCTCCGGGGTGAAGGTGGACCTCTCCGTCGCGGACGACGCCGTGGAGATCCGCGCCACCGTGAAGACCACGGACCGCACGGGCGTCGAGATGGAGGCGCTCACCGCCGTCTCCGTCGCCGCCCTCACCGTGATCGACATGGTGAAGGCGGTCGACAAGAAAGCGGTCATCACCGACGTGCGGGTGGAGGAGAAGACGGGCGGCAAGTCGGGCGACTGGAGCCGGGCATGACACACGCGTCACCGGCCGCCGCCGCCGGGCACCGCGCCCTGGTGGTCACCGCCTCCAACCGCGCCGCCGCCGGGGTCTACGAGGACAGGGGCGGCCCCCTGATCGCCGACGGCCTGCGCCGCTTCGGCTTCGCCGTCGACGGCCCCCGGGTCGTCCCCGACGGCGACCCCGTCGAGGCCGCCCTGCGCGCGGGCGTCGACGCCGGGTACGACGTGATCGTCACCACCGGCGGCACCGGCCTCTCGCCCACCGACCGCACCCCCGAGGCGACCCGCGCGGTCGTCGCGTACGAGGTGCCGGGCATCGCCGAGGCGATCCGGGCGTACGGCCGGGACAAGGTGCCCACCGCGGCCCTCTCCCGCGGACTCGCCGGGGTGGCCCGGGGCACGCTGATCGTCAATCTGCCGGGATCGACCGGCGGCGTGAAGGACGGACTGGCCGTACTGGAGCCGCTCCTCGGCCACGCCGTCGACCAGATCCGCGGCGGCGACCATCCCCGGCCGAGCAGTGGGGGTGCGAGCTGAACAGCCCGTCCTGGCCCGTGGAGCTACGGGACGGCGACGTCGTCCTGCGGCCCATAAAGGTGCGCGACCAGCGGGCCTGGCGCGAGGTCAACCGGCGCAACCGCGACTGGCTGCGGCCCTGGGAGGCGACCATTCCGCCGCCCGGCCCCGGCGGGCCCGTCACCCACCGGCCGACCTACCGTCAGATGGTGCGCCACCTCAGGTCCGAGGCGAACGCCGGGCGGATGCTGCCCTTCGTCGTCGAGCACCAGGGGCGGCTGGCCGGGCAGTTGACGGTCGCCGGGATCACCTGGGGTTCGATGTGCTCCGGGCACGTCGGGTACTGGGTGGACGAGGCGGTGGCCGGCCGCGGGGTGATGCCGACGGCCGTGGCGCTCGTCGTCGATCACTGTTTCCGCACCGTCGGCCTGCACCGTGTGGAGGTCTGCATTCGACCCGAGAACGCGCCGAGCCGCCGGGTCGTGGAGAAACTCGGATTCCGCGAGGAGGGGCTCAGACCCCGCTATCTCCACATCGACGGAGCCTGGCGTGATCACCTCGTCTTCGCGCTGACCGCGGAGGAGGTGCCGGACGGCATGCTGCGGCGGTATCACCACCGGCGGACCCAGAATAGAATTGAATAAACGTTCGAATATGATCGGCGAATTGTCATCGGCCAGTCACCGGTCATCACCGGTCACAAAAAAATTTAGAAATATCAGCCAGATCGTGCGACACACCGGCTCAATTGGCGGATGCCCTCGCGCACATCCCTCTACCGTGTGAGGCGTGAGCAGCAGCGGCCTCATCTACGCAGTCATCGTCGGGGCCTGGGCCGCCTACTTGGTGCCGATGTGGCTCCGTAGGCAGGACGAGCTGAACGAGGCCCGTCCGACGGAACGCTTCAGCACC
>NZ_JAVRHI010000186.1:0-92018 GCF_034105845.1 Streptomyces sp. CRN 30
GCCCTGGAGCGGGACGCGCAGGAGAAGCACCGCGTCGCGATGGGCTCCCTGGAGTCCGCCCGCGCCACGCTGGAGCGCAAGGTCGAGGACCTGCGCGGCTTCGAGCGCGAGTACCGCACGCGGCTGAAGTCCTACCTGGAGTCGCAGCTGCGTCAGCTGGAGACCCAGGCGGACGACTCGCTGGCTCCGCCGCGGACGCCCGCCGCGGCCTCCCTGCCGCCGTCCCCGGCGCCCTCGATGGCTCCGGCCGGCGCGAGCGCCCCGTCCTACGGCGGCAACCAGTCCATGGGCGGTGGTCCGGGCGGCGCCTCCGGCCCGTCCTACGGTTCGCAGCAGCAGATGTCGCCGGCGATGACCCAGCCGATGGCGCCGGTGCGGCCGCAGGGTCCGTCGCCGATGGGACAGGCGCCCTCGCCGATGCGGGGCTTCCTGATCGACGAGGACGACAACTGAGTGGTTGATGAACGGTAGTACGGCGTCGTAGTCGGCAGCGTTCAGGCGGACCCCGGGTTCTGGGAACCCGGGGTCCGCCTTTTCTGCGCGGAGCGAGCTGCCCGCGGCCCACGTCGAAGGCCCGGCCCCCGTTCGGGGGCCGGGCCTTCGCGCGGTCGGGGTTACGCCTTGCGGAGGCGGAACGTCAGGGTCAGGGGGGCGTCCGCGAACGGCTCCCCGTACGTGTCGTCCGCCTCGCCCTCGGCGAAGTCCGTCGCCAGGACCTCGTCGGCGATCAGGCCGGCGTGGTCGGTCAGGGCGGCGACGACCGCCGGGTCCGCGGCCGTCCAGCGCAGGGCGATCCGGTCGGCGACGTCGAGGCCGCTGTTCTTGCGGGCCTCCTGGATCAGGCGGATCGCGTCCCGGGCGAGGCCCGCGCGGCGCAGCTCCTCCGTGATCTCCAGGTCGAGGGCGACCGTGGCGCCGGAGTCGGAGGCGACCGACCAGCCCTCGCGCGGCGTCTCCGTGATGATCACCTCGTCCGGAGCGAGGGCGACCGTCTCGCCGTCGACCTCCACCGACGCCGTGCCCTCGCGCAGGGCGAGGGAGAGCGCCGCGGCGTCCGCGTTCGCGACCGCCTTGGCGACGTCCTGGACGCGCTTGCCGAACCGCTTGCCCAGCGCGCGGAAGTTGGCCTTGGCCGTGGTGTCGACCAGGGAACCGCCGACTTCGCCGAGCGAGGCGAGGGACTCGACGTTCAGCTCCTCCGTGATCTGCGCGCGCAGCTCGGCGGAGAGGGCTTCGAAGCCCGTCGCCGCGATCAGGGCGCGGCGCAGCGGCTGGCGTGTCTTGACGCCGGACTCCGCACGCGTGGCGCGGCCCAGCTCCACCAGGCGGCGCACCAGCACCATCTGCCTCGACAGCTCCGGGTCGATCGCCGACAGGTCGGCCTCGGGCCACGTGGACAGGTGCACGGACTCCGGGGCGCCCGGCGTCACCGGCACGATCATGTCCTGCCAGACCCGCTCGGTGATGAACGGCGTCAGCGGGGCCATCAGCTTCGTGACCGTCTCGACGACCTCGTGCAGCGTCCGCAGGGCCGCCTTGTCGCCCTGCCAGAAGCGGCGGCGCGAGCGGCGCACGTACCAGTTGGACAGGTCGTCGACGAACGCGGAGAGCAGCTTGCCGGCGCGCTGGGTGTCGTAGCCCTCCAGGGCCTGGGTGACCTGGTCGGTGAGCGCGTGCAGCTCGGAGAGGAGCCAGCGGTCCAGGACCGTGCGGCCGGCCGGGGCCGGGTCCGCCTCGCTCGGCGCCCAGCCGGACGTACGGGCGTACAGCGCCTGGAAGGCGACCGTGTTCCAGTACGTCAGGAGGGTCTTGCGGACGACCTCCTGGATGGTGCCGTGGCCGACGCGGCGGGCCGCCCACGGGGAGCCGCCGGCCGCCATGAACCAGCGCACCGCGTCCGCGCCGTGCTGGTCCATCAGCGGGATCGGCTGGAGGATGTTGCCCAGGTGCTTGGACATCTTCCGGCCGTCCTCGGCGAGGATGTGACCGAGGCAGACGACGTTCTCGTAGGACGACTCGTCGAAGACCAGCGTGCCGACCGCCATCAGTGTGTAGAACCAGCCGCGGGTCTGGTCGATGGCCTCGCTGATGAACTGCGCCGGGTAGCGGGACTCGAACAGTTCCTTGTTCTTGTACGGGTAGCCCCACTGCGCGAACGGCATCGAACCCGAGTCGTACCAGGCGTCGATGACCTCCGGCACGCGCGTGGCCGTCCTCCCGCAGCCGTCGTGGCGGCAGGCGAAGGTGACCTCGTCGATGTAGGGGCGGTGCGGGTCAAGGCCGGACTGGTCGCTGCCGGACAGCTCGGTCAGCTCCGCGCGGGAGCCGACGACCGTGAGGTGGTCCTCCTCGCAGCGCCAGATCGGCAGCGGCGTGCCCCAGTAGCGGTTGCGGGAGAGCGCCCAGTCGATGTTGTTGTCCAGCCAGTCGCCGTAGCGGCCGTGCTTGACGGAGTCCGGGAACCAGTTGGTCTTCTCGTTCTCCTGGAGGAGACGGTTCTTGACGGCCGTGGTGCGGATGTACCAGGACGGCTGCGCGTAGTACAGCAGCGCCGTGTGGCAGCGCCAGCAGTGCGGGTAGCTGTGCTCGTACGGGATGTGCTTGAAGAGCAGGCCGCGCTCGTCGAGGTCGGCGGTGAGCTTCTCGTCGGCCTTCTTGAAGAAGACGCCGCCGACGAGGGGGACGTCCTCCTCGAACGTGCCGTCCGGGCGGACCGGGTTGACCACGGGCAGGCCGTAGGAGCGGCAGACCTTGAGGTCGTCCTCACCGAAGGCGGGGGACTGGTGGACGAGACCGGTGCCGTCCTCGGTGGTGACGTACTCGGCGTTGACCACGTAGTGCGCCGGCTCGGTGAACTCGACCAGCTCGAACGGGCGCTGATAGGTCCAGCGCTCCATCTCGGCGCCGGTGAAGGACTCGCCGGTCGTCTCCCAGCCCTCGCCGAGGGCCTTCTCCACCAGGGGCGCGGCGACGACGAGCTTCTCCTCGCCGTCCGTGGCGACGACATAGGTGACGTCGGGGTGGGCGGCGACCGCCGTGTTGGAGACCAGGGTCCAGGGCGTGGTCGTCCAGACCACCAGCGCGGCCTCGCCGGCCAGCGGGCCGGAGGTCAGCGGGAAGCGGACGTAGACGGAGGGGTCGACGACCGTCTCGTACCCCTGGGCCAGCTCGTGGTCGGAGAGGCCGGTGCCGCAGCGCGGGCACCAGGGGGCGACGCGGTGGTCCTGGGTCAGGAGCCCCTTGTCGAAGATCTTCTTCAGGGACCACCAGACGGACTCGACGTACTCCGGGTCCATCGTGCGGTAGGCGTCGTCGAGGTCGACCCAGTAGCCCATGCGGGTCGTCAGCTCGGCGAAGGCGTCCGTGTGCCGGGTCACCGACTCGCGGCACTTGGCGTTGAACTCGGCGATGCCGTACGCCTCGATGTCCGGCTTGCCGCTGAAGCCCAGCTCCTTCTCGACCGCCAGCTCCACGGGCAGGCCGTGGCAGTCCCAGCCGGCCTTGCGGGCCACGTGGTAGCCGCGCATCGTGCGGAAGCGCGGGAAGACGTCCTTGAAGACGCGGGCCTCGATGTGGTGGGCGCCCGGCATGCCGTTGGCCGTGGGCGGGCCCTCGTAGAAGACCCACTCGGGGCGGCCCGCGGACTGCTCCAGGCTCTTGGCGAAGATCTTCTGCTCGCGCCAGAAGTCGAGCACCGCGTGTTCCAGCGCGGGCAGGTCGACCTGGGCGGGTACCTGGCGGTACTGCGGCGGCGTGTTCAAGGCGTTTCCTCCGGCGGACGTGCTGCCTTCCGTCGGAGGGACGAGAGCCGTGCTCCCGCGGTACCACCCTCCTTGGCTCCCCGGTGCGCCGTGTGCTCCGGTGAGCCCCCTCATTGGGGTCGCGATGCCGGCTCTACTCGCCTCGGGCGGCGCCCTGCGGCTTTCTTCCGGCGGCTCCGGGGTGATCTTCACGTCGCGCTCGCCCCCGGGCTCACACCGTCCCCGGGTCGCTCTGGGCTGCGTACGCCGCTACTCGTCCCCATCCACGCTTCTCGCTCCGCCCAGTGTACGGCGCCGCGCGGACAGCGGCCGACCGGTTTTCCGGCCCTCCGCGGCGGCGGGAACCGCGCGGTGCCGCGTGACCCGAATGGCGCGGTACGCGCGCGTGGGCGCCGGGACCTGCCGCGCGGCGGATTACCGTGCGAAGAGCTGGGCACAACGGATGCAGACCGGCCGGGCGGCGTCCGCGAGGTGAGGGAATCGGGCGGTGCGCCCCGTTGCCGCGGGGCTCAAGTCGATTTATCGTCCCAGCACGATTCGCGCGCAAGATCACAAAATGTGAAGGGGCCGCGGCATGGTGGCGAAGAGGACCTCGGCCGAGGCGGCGGAGCAGGCGGCGACCGGGAAAGCGGCGGCGAAGAAGGCCGCCGCGCGGCGTGGAGCGGACGGCGGGGGCGGCGCGGCCGCCGGGAGCACGGCCAAGAAGGCGGGCGCGGCGAAGGCCGCAAAGCAGACGGGAGCCACGACGGTGGTTGCGAAGAAGACGTCCGGCACGGCCGCGGCGGCCACGACGGCCGTACCCAAGGCCCGGGGCGGCGCGGTGGAGCCCGGAGACCTCGCCGTACGCCCGGGGGAGGACCCGTGGACGCCCGAGGAGGTCGAGGAGGCGCGCGGGGAGCTCCAGTCCGAGGAGACCCGGCTCCGCGCGGAGATCGACGCCTCCGAGCGGGCGCTCCAGGGACTGATGCGGGACTCCGGGGACGGCGCAGGGCACGACGAGGCGGACACCGGCACGAAGAACATCACGCGCGAGCACGAACTGGCGCTCGCCGCCAACGCGCGCGAGATGCTCACCCAGACCGGGCACGCCCTGGAGCGCCTCGACGCGGGCACCTACGGCCTCTGCGAGAACTGCGGCAAACCCATCGGCAAGGCCCGGATGCAGGCCTTCCCGCGGGCCACTCTCTGCGTGGAGTGCAAGCAGAAGCAGGAGCGCCGCTACTGAGCGCCGGGGCGGCCGGGGGTGTGCCGTACCCTCGTCCTCAGTCAGGTACCTAGGGCGAGGAACTCACGTGGCAGAGGCGGAGCGCATCATCGGTACGCCGGACATCCCGGACGCGGCGGGGGACGGGCAGCAGGAGGCCGGCGGTGCCGAGGGGGCCCGTGGCAAGCGCCGGATCGCCGTCCTGTTCGCGGTGGCCGCGCTGGCGTACGTGCTCGACCTGGTCAGCAAGACGGTCGTCGTCGCGAAGCTGGAGCACCACGAGCCGATCGAGATCCTCGGTGACTGGCTGCGGCTGGTGGCGATCCGCAACGCGGGCGCCGCCTTCGGCTTCGGCGAGGCGTTCACGGTGATCTTCACGGTGATCGCGGCGGCGGTGATCGTCGTGATCGCCCGGCTCGCCCGCAAGCTCTACAGCCTGCCCTGGGCGATCGCGCTCGGCCTGCTCCTCGGCGGGGCGCTCGGCAACCTCACCGACCGGATCTTCCGCTCGCCGGGCGTCTTCGAGGGCGCGGTGGTCGACTTCATCGCGCCCAAGCACTTCGCCGTCTTCAACCTCGCCGACTCCGCCATCGTCTGCGGCGGCATCCTGATCGTGCTGCTGTCCTTCAAGGGCCTGGACCCGGACGGCACCGTCCACAAGGACTGAGGCCGGGGCCGGGCGCGCGTACGGGAGTGTCCGACCCGTCCGGCATACTCGACGGGGTGAGCACGCTTCCCGAGATCCGCACCCTGCCCGTGCCCGACGGCCTGGAGGGCGAGCGCGTCGACGCCGCCATCTCCCGCATGTTCGGCTTCTCCCGTACCAAGGCCGCCGAGCTGGCGGCGGCGGGGAAGGTCGCGGTCGACGGCTCGGTGGTCGGGAAGTCCGAGCGGGTGCACGGCGGCGCCTGGCTCGAAGTCGAGATGCCGCAGGCGCCCGCGCCCGTCCAGGTGGTCGCCGAGCCGGTCGAAGGCATGGAGATCGTCCACGACGACGAGGACGTGGTCGTCATCGTCAAGCCGGTCGGGGTGGCCGCCCACCCGTCGCCCGGCTGGACCGGCCCCACCGTGATCGGCGGGCTCGCCGCCGCCGGGTACCGGATCTCCACCTCCGGCGCCGCCGAGCGCCAGGGCATCGTGCACCGCCTGGACGTCGGCACCTCAGGGCTGATGGTGGTCGCCAAGTCCGAGCGCGCCTACACCTCGCTCAAGCGCCAGTTCAAGGAGCGCACGGTCGACAAGCGCTACCACACGCTGGTGCAGGGCCACCCCGACCCGACCAGCGGCACCATCGACGCCCCCATCGGCCGCCACCCGCAGCACGACTACAAGTGGGCGGTGACGGCGGAGGGCAAGCCCTCCGTGACCCACTACGACCTGATCGAGGCGTTCCGCGCGGCCTCCCTGCTCGACGTGAAGCTGGAGACCGGCCGCACCCACCAGATCCGCGTCCACATGGCGGCCCACCGCCACCCCTGCGTCGGCGACCTGACCTACGGCGCCGACCCGACGCTCGCCAAGCGGCTGGGCCTGACCCGCCAGTGGCTGCACGCCGTACGGCTCGGCTTCGAGCACCCCGGCACCGGCGACTGGGCGGAGTTCGCCAGCGACTACCCCGACGACCTCCAGCAGGCCCTGGACCGCGTACGGGAGGAGACCTACGCATGAGCACCGCCGGCTACGACGTCCGCGTCGCCGAGGACCCCTCCGACCGCGAGGCGTGCTTCGCGGTGCGCAAGGAGGTCTTCGTCGCCGAGCAGGGCGTCCCCGAGGACATCGAGTACGACGCCTACGACGCCGGCGCGGTGCACGTCCTCGCGGTCCGCGCGGACGGCGTGCCGCTCGGCACCGGACGGCTGCTGACCGGCACGGCGGCGGCCGGGAAGACCGGCGGCGACCCGGCGGTCGGCTCACTGGGCCGGCTCGCGGTGAACCGCGCGGCGCGCGGGCTCGGCGTCGGCGCGGCCCTGGTGCGGGCCATCGAGGACGCGGCCCGTGGACGCGGGCTCACCGCGGTGGACCTGCACGCGCAGACCCAGGCCCTGGGTTTCTACGAGCGGCTGGGCTACGAGGCGTACGGACCGGAGTTCTCCGACGCGGACATACCGCACCGCGCGATGCGACGCGTTCTGTGACTCAAGCGTCCGTTTGGGCTGGTGGGGCAGGTGAGGTGGCAGGCTTGACGCCTGTCCCGTGATCGCCGAGACCCCACCGGAGCCTGACCGTGGATCAGTTGGCCCTGCTGTTCGTGCTGCTGCTCGGGGCCCTGCTGAGCGTCCCGCTGGGGGACCGGTTCGGGCTTCCCGCGCCGGTGCTGATGACGGTGTTCGGCATCGCGCTGGCCCTGCTCGACTTCGTACCGAACGTCGACATCCCGCCGGACCTCATCCTGCCCGCGCTGCTGCCGCCGCTGCTCTACGCCGCCGTACGGCGGACCTCCTGGCGCCAGTTCGCGGCCAACATCCGGCCGATCCTGCTGCTGGCGGTGGCGCTGGTCTTCGTCACGATGACCTGCGTGGCGACCGTGGCCCACGCGATCGTGCCGGGGCTCGGGCTCGCCGCCGCCTTCGCCCTCGGGGCGCTGGTCGCGCCGCCCGACCCGGTCGCCGCCACCGCGGTCGCCGGACAGCTCGGACTGCCCCGCCGCCTGGTGTCCATCCTGGAGGGCGAGGGGCTCTTCAACGACGTGACGGCCATCGTGCTCTACCACGTGGCCATCGCCGCGGCCGTCGGCGGCACCTTCTCGCCCTGGAGCGCCGGGTTCGACCTGGTGCTGTCCGCCGTCGTCGCCGTGGCCGTGGGCCTGGGGCTCGGCTGGGGCGCCAACCGGCTCATGGACGTACTGGGCGACGCCACCCTGCAGATCGGGCTGACGCTGCTGGTGCCGTACGCCTCCTACGTCCTCGCCGAGGAGCTGCACGGCTCCGGGGTGCTCGCCGTGCTCACCACCGCCATGTTCCTCGCCGAGTACGCCTCCGACGCCGACGACGTGATGACCCGGCTCGCCGGGCACACCGTCTGGGACGTCGTGGACACCCTCGTCACCGGGGTCGCCTTCGGCCTGATCGGCCTGGAGCTGCACAACGCGGTACGGACCGCGTCGGGACACTGGACCGAGCTGCTCGGCTGGGCCGGGGCGGTGGTGGGCGTGGTGATCCTGGTGCGGCTGGTGTGGCTGCTGCCGGCGACCTGGCTGACCAAGCGGCTCCACGCCCGGCGGGACCACGACGAGGACATCCCGACCAGCCTCAGGGAGACCGTCGTCATGTGGTGGGCCGGGATGCGGGGCGTGGCCTCCGTGGCACTGGCGCTCGCCATTCCGCTGGAGACGGACGACGGGTCGCCCTTCCCGCACCGTGAGGAGATCATCTTCATCGCGTTCGGGGTGATCCTGGTGACGCTGCTGCTCCAGGGACTGACCCTGCCCTGGCTGGTCGGCCGGCTCCGGGTGCGGGCGGACACCGAGGGCGAGAAGGAGTTCGAACGGAGCCTCGCGGTGCGTGCCGCCAAGGCGGCCAAGCTGCGGCTGCGCGAGATCGAGGCGGTGGAGGAGCTGCCGGAGGAGCTGTCCGAGCAGATGCTGCGGCGCGCCTTCGACATCGGCGTGCGGATCAGCCCGGAGATGGGGGACGAGGAGCGGCGCGAGGCGCAGCAGCAGCGGGCGAAGCGGGTCAAGCGGGTCCGCCGCATCCAGAACGAGATGCTGAGCGCCGCCCGCCACGAGGTGCTGGCGGCCCGCAGCGAGCCCGGCGCCGATCCGGAGATCGTCGACCGGGTCCTGCGCCACCTGGACGTGCGCAGCCTGCGCTGACCGCCCGGACGGGTCACCGGGACCTGAGGCCGGCAGACCCACAGCCGGCAGACCCTAGTGCGGCTGGCCGCGGGTCGGCTGGTGCGGTACGCGGCGCGCCGCGCCGTCGGGGAAGGGCTGCTTGCGCAGCGGGTCGTGGCCGGGCGGCAGGACCGCGTCGGCGGTGTTGACCCGGGGCAGGGCGTACGGGTGGTGCTCGGCCAGCCAGCGGATCATCTGCTCGCGCACCTCGACCCGCACCGTCCAGATGTCGTCCGCGTCCTTCGCCGTCACCAGCGCCCGGACCTGCATGGTGTTCGGGGTGGTGTCGGTGACGGTGAGGTTGCAGGCGCGGCCGTCCCAGGCGGGGCAGGCGCGCAGGATGTCGCGGAGCCGCTCGCGCATGGCGTCGACGGGCGCGGTGTGGTCCAGGTACCAGAAGACGGTGCCGGTCATCTGCGGGGTGCCGCGCGACCAGTTCTCGAACGGTTTGGACGTGAAGTACGACACCGGCATGGTGATCCGGCGCTCGTCCCAGGTGCGCACGGTCAGGAAGGTCAGCGTGATCTCCTCGACCGTGCCCCACTCGCCGTCCACGACGACCGTGTCGCCGAGGCGCACCATGTCGCCGAAGGCGATCTGGAACCCGGCGAACATGTTGCTCAGCGTCGACTGCGCGGCGATGCCCGCGACGATGCCGAGCACACCGGCCGAGGCCAGCAGCGAGGCGCCGGCCGTGCGCATCTCCTTGAACGTCAGCAGCATCGACGCCACGGCCACCACGCCGACCACCGCCGTGACCACGCGCATGATCAGCGACACCTGGGTGCGGACCCGGCGCACCCGCGCGGGGTCGCGCCGGGCGCGGGCGTGGGCGTAACTGGAGTACGACGTCTCGACGATCGCGGCGGCTATCCGCACCACCAGCCAGGCCACGGAGCCGATCAGCACCAGCGACAGGATGTGGCCGATGAGTGCCCGGTGCGCGGGGAAGACCCGTGCCTCGACGTAGGACCCTCTCAGCAGCGCCGCGCAGAGCACGAGCTGGTAGGGGATGCGGGCGCGGCGCAGCAGCCCCCACAGGGGTGTCTCGGGATGTCGTTCGTCAGCCTTGCGCAGCAGCAGGTCGGTGGCCCAGCCGATGAGCAGCGTCAGAGCGACCGAGCCGCCGACCACGATCAGCGGGCGGAGTATGGTCTCCATCCCTGGAACGTAACCGGCAGCGGCGGGCCTGAACATGTGGCCCCTGGTTTGAATGTGTGACATGTCAGACCCGGCTGGCACGATGGCCCCATGAACATCGTGCTCTTTCACTCGACCTTCGGTCTCCGGCCCGCCGTGCGACAGGCCGCGGACCGGCTGCGTGACGCCGGTCACCAGGTGTGGACCCCGGACCTCTTCGAGGGACGGACGTTCGACACGGTGGAGGCGGGGATGGAGCACAACGAGTCCGTCGGCCGCGAGGAGCTGCTGAAGCGCGCCGTGCTGGCCGCCGCGCCGTACTCGGAGCGGGGCCTGGTCTACGCCGGGTTCTCGCTCGGCGCCTCCATCGCGCAGACCCTCGCCCTCGGCGACCACCGGGCCCGCGGCCTGCTCCTGCTGCACGGCACCTCGGACATCGCCCCCAACGCCTCGGTGGACGACCTCCCGGTCCAGCTGCACGTCGCCGAGCCCGACCCGTTCGAGACGGACGACTGGCTCAGCGCCTGGTACCTCCAGATGGGCCGGGCCGGCGCCGACGTCGAGGTGTACCGCTACGCCGGGGCCGGCCACCTCTACACCGACCCCGGCCTGGACGACTACGACGAGGAGGCCGCCGAGGCCACCTGGCGGACGGCGCTCGGCTTCCTGGAGACCCTCTAGCCCGTGCCGTCTACTTCAGGGCGGCCCCGACCACCTCGGTGAACTCCTCGGCGGTCATCGGCGCGTTGCCGGCCGACGTCTGCAGCTGCTTGCCGTCCATGACGAAGCTCGGGGTGCCGGTCACCCCGTCCTCGTTCTTGTTGAAGGTGTTGGACATGGCCAGCGCCCAGGCGTCGTAGGTGCCCTTCTTCACGGCGTTCTGGAACTTGGCGTTGTCCTTCAGCGCCGGGATCGTGTCGGCGACCTCGATCAGGTAGTCGTCGCTCTTGAACTTGTCGTCGCTCTCCTCGGGGTGCCACTTCGCCGAGTACAGGGCCGACTTGTACTTCAGGAACGCCTCGGGGCTGACGTTCAGCGCGGCGCCCATGGCGCTCATCGCGTTCTTGGAGCCCTCGCCGTGCGAGCCGACCTCGAACTTGCCGTCCTTCTCGGTGTCGCCGTCGAGGAACGTGCCGCCGACGTACTGGACCTTGTACTTGCCGTCCTCGACGTCCTTCTCCAGGGTCGAGCCGGCCGCCTGCTCGAACGCGGCGCAGACGGGGCAGCGCGGGTCCTCGTAGACCTTGAGGGTCTTCTTGGCGCTGTCCTCACCGATGGTGACGACGGTGCCGTCCTTGCCGGAGGTGTTGGCCGGGGCGACGACCTTGCTCTCCTTGGACACCGTCTCCCAGTGGGTGGGCTTGTTGGACTGGACGACGGCGTAGCTGATGCCGCCGGCTATCGCGAGGACGCCGACTATGGAACAGGCGACGATGATCTGGCGCTTGGCCTTGTCGCGCTTGGCCTGGCGCTCGCGCTCGACGCGCAGCCGCTCACGGGCCGCGTTCTTCGCCTGCTGGGTGTTTCGCTTGCTCATGTCTGTTCATCTCCGGGGGACGCGCACACACGGGTGTGCGGAAGAGGGGTGGGGACTGCCGGTGCTCGGGGCGGTTCTCAGACGAGAACGGCCGAGCGGGGCGGTCCGCGCCGTCCCAGGGAGTGGGCGAGGACGCGGTCGCGGGCGGTGGCGGTGCGGCGGGCCGGGAGCGCCGGGCGCCGCGTCACCGGGGCCGGCCGGACGGCGACCGCCGCGACGGCGAGCAGCAGCGGGCGGAACGTGGTCGCGGCGGCCGCCCGCACCAGCTGGGCCAGCGCGCTCTCGCCGTACCGCAGCCAGGCGGCGGCGACGAGACCGACGCCGACGTGCGCGGCCAGCAGCAGCCAGGACGCACCGGGGGCCGCGTTCGCGAGCAGGGCCGCGAGCCGGTCGGTGCCGGCCCCGGTCACCTGGGTCAGCGGGTTGGTGACACTGGCGTGGACGCCGGTGCCGTCGCCGCACAGCACGTCGAAGCCGACCGAGCGCAGCGGGCCCGCGACCGGGCCGCCCGCCGGGCCGTAACAGACGTGCTGGCCGGTGGTGAGGACCGTGTCGGCGGCCAGCTCCAGCGGGATCAGCAGCGCCGCGATCCGCCCGTAGGAGCGCTCGCGGCCCGCGAGGGCGTACGCGACGAGGAACACACCGGCCGCCACCAGCGCCACGGTGGGCAGCGGGAGCGGGACCCCGGACAGCAGCACGTGCGACGCGGTGCCGAGGGTCACGACGAGCGTCGTGAACAGCGCCGCGCGTACGGCTCTGAGCGGGGTTCCGGATATGTCCATAGCGATAGGAGAGTCTGTCACGGGCCCCGGTAAAGGAACCCTAAAGGGTGGCTGTGATTCCGGGCCCGGGACCGGATGAGGGACTAAAGACCCGGGATGCGGCCGTTGCGGAACAGGTCGACGAAGATCTGGTGGTCGGCACGCGCGCGTGCGCCGTACGCGTGGGCGAAGTCCACCAGGAGCGGCGCGAAGCCGTCCTCGTCGGCGGCGATCGCCGCGTCGATGGCCCGCTCGGTGGAGAACGGCACCAGGGACTCCCCGGACTGGTCGTCCGCCGCCGCGTGCATCGCGGCCGTGGCCCGGCCGAGGTCCGCGACGACCTCGGAGATCTCCTCGGGGTCGTCGATGTCGCCCCAGTCCAGGTCGACCGCGTACGGCGAGATCTCCGCGACGAGCTGCCCGGCGCCGTCCAGCTCGGTCCAGCCCAGCCACGGGTCGGCGTGCGCCTGGAGGGCGCGCTGGGAGATCACCGTGCGGTGCCCCTCGTGCTGGAAGTAGCCGCGGACCGCCGGGTCGGTGATGTGCCGGGAGACGGCCGGGGTCTGGGCCTGCTTGATGTAGATCACCACGTCGTTCTCCAGGGCGTCGCTGTTGCCCTCCAGGAGGATGTTGTACGACGGCAGGCCCGCCGAGCCGATGCCGATGCCCCGGCGGCCGACGACGTCCTTGACGCGGTAGGAGTCCGGGCGGGTCAGCGACGACTCCGGGAGCGTCTCCAGGTAGCCGTCGAAGGCGGCCAGCACCTTGTAGCGGGTGGCCGCGTCCAGCTCGACGCTGCCGCCGCCCGGGGCGAAGCGGCGCTCGAAGTCCCGGATCTCCGTCATCGAGTCCAGCAGCCCGAACCGGGTCAGCGAGCGGGCGTCGCGCAGCGCGTCCAGGAGCGGCCCCTGCGCGGTGTCCAGGGTGAACGGGGGCACCTCGTCGCTCTTGGCGCCGGTCGCCAGGGCGCGGACGCGCTCGCGGTACGCGCCCGCGTACACCGTGACCAGCTCGGTGATCTGCTCGTCGCCGAGCGCCTTGGCGTAGCCGATCAGCGCGATCGAGGCGGCGAAGCGCTTGAGGTCCCAGGTGAAGGGGCCGACGTACGCCTCGTCGAAGTCGTTGACGTTGAAGATCAGCCGGCCGGTGGAGTCCATGTACGTGCCGAAGTTCTCCGCGTGCAGGTCGCCGTGGATCCACACGCGGGAGGTCCGCTCGTCCAGGTAGGGGCCGCGCTCGCCGCCCTCGCTGTCCGCGGCGTCCAGGTCGCGGTAGAAGAGCGAGGCGGTGCCCCGGTAGAAGGCGAAGGCCGACGCGGCCATCTTGCGGAATTTCACGCGGAACGCGGCCGGGTCCGCGGCGAGCAGCTCGCCGAAGGCGGTGTCGAAGACGGCGAGGATCTCCTCGCCGCGGTGCTCGTCGCTGAGCTGCGGGACCGACATCGCTGGGTGCCTCCTGGTACGGACGGTGCGTGACGCCTGGACGGATCGTCCGTCCGGGCCGGTGCGGTCCCGGACGGATCTTCCGCCCGGACCAACGTGCGAGCGCGCGCGGGAGTGCCCGCGCCGCGCCCCGCCCGAAGGTACGCGGGGAGGGCCCCGGAGTGTCACTCGCGAGGCATAGACTTCCGAGCTGACCCCCCGGACTGTCCGCAGCCCGACACCCGCCCGTCACCCTCACCTCTCCCAGGAGGCCGAACGTGTCCAAGCCGCCGTTCACGCACCTGCACGTCCACACCCAGTACTCCCTGCTGGACGGTGCCGCGCGGCTGAAGGACATGTTCGACGCGTGCAACGAGATGGGCATGACGCACGTCGCCATGTCCGACCACGGCAACCTGCACGGGGCGTACGACTTCTTCCACACCGCGAAGAAGGCCGGGGTCACCCCGATCATCGGGATCGAGGCGTACGTCGCCCCCGAGTCGCGGCGGAACAAGCGCAAGATCCAGTGGGGTCAGCCGCACCAGAAGCGGGACGACGTCTCGGGCTCCGGCGGTTACACCCACAAGACGATGTGGGCGACGAACAAGACCGGTCTGCACAACCTCTTCCGGCTCTCCTCCGACGCCTACGCCGAGGGCTGGCTGCAGAAGTGGCCCCGGATGGACAAGGAGACGATCTCCCAGTGGTCCGAGGGGATCGTCGCCTCCACGGGCTGCCCCTCCGGCGAGCTGCAGACCCGGCTCCGCCTCGGCCAGTACGACGAGGCACTCAAGGCCGCCGCCGACTACCAGGACATCTTCGGCAAGGACCGGTACTTCCTGGAGCTGATGGACCACGGCATCGACATCGAGCACCGGGTCCGCGACGGCCTCCTGGAGATCGGCAAGAAGCTCGGCATCCCGCCGCTGGTCACCAACGACTCGCACTACACCTACGCGCACGAGGCGACCGCCCACGACGCGCTGCTCTGCATCCAGACCGGCAAGAACCTCTCCGACCCCGACCGCTTCAAGTTCGACGGCACGGGCTACTACCTGAAGTCCACGGACGAGATGTACGCCATCGACTCCTCCGACGCCTGGCAGGAGGGCTGCGCCAACACGCTGCTGGTCGCGGAGATGGTCGACACCACCGGCATGTTCGAGAAGCGCGACCTCATGCCGAAGTTCGACATCCCCGAGGGCTTCACCGAGGTCACCTGGTTCAAGGAGGAGGTGCGCCGGGGCATGGACCGCCGCTTCCCCGGCGGCGTCCCCGAGGACCGCCAGAAGCAGGTCGAGTACGAGATGGACGTCATCATCCAGATGGGGTTCCCGGGGTACTTCCTCGTCGTCGCCGACTTCATCATGTGGGCGAAGAACCAGGGCATCGCGGTCGGCCCCGGCCGAGGCTCCGCGGCCGGTTCGATCGTCGCCTACGCCATGGGCATCACCGACCTCGACCCCATCCCGCACGGCCTGATCTTCGAGCGGTTCCTCAACCCCGAGCGCGTCTCCATGCCCGACGTCGACATCGACTTCGACGAGCGCCGGCGCGTCGAGGTGATCAGGTACGTGACGGAGAAGTACGGCGCCGACAAGGTCGCCATGATCGGCACGTACGGCAAGATCAAGGCGAAGAACGCCATCAAGGACTCCGCGCGCGTGCTGGGCTACCCGTACGCGATGGGCGACCGGCTCACCAAGGCCATGCCCGCCGACGTCCTCGGCAAGGGCATCGACCTCAACGGCATCACCGACCCCTCGCACCCCCGCTACAGCGAGGCGGGCGAGATCCGCGGGATGTACGAGAACGAGCCGGACGTGAAGAAGGTCATCGACACCGCCAAGGGCGTCGAGGGCCTGGTCCGGCAGATGGGCGTGCACGCCGCCGGCGTGATCATGTCCAGCGAGCCCATCGTCGACCACGCCCCGATCTGGGTGCGGCACACCGACGGCGTCACCATCACGCAGTGGGACTACCCGCAGTGCGAGTCGCTCGGCCTGCTGAAGATGGACTTCCTCGGCCTGCGCAACCTCACGATCATGGACGACGCCGTCAAGATGGTGAAGTCCAACAAGGGCGTCGACCTCGACCTGCTCTCCCTGCCGCTGGACGACCCCAAGACCTTCGAACTGCTCCAGCGCGGCGACACCCTCGGCGTCTTCCAGTTCGACGGCGGCCCCATGCGCTCGCTGCTGCGGCTGATGAAGCCCGACAACTTCGAGGACATCTCCGCCGTCTCCGCCCTGTACCGCCCGGGTCCGATGGGCATGGACTCGCACACCAACTACGCGCTGCGCAAGAACGGCCTCCAGGAGATCACCCCGATCCACAAGGAGCTGGAGGAGCCGCTCAAGGAGGTCCTGGACGTCACCTACGGCCTGATCGTCTACCAGGAGCAGGTGCAGAAGGCCGCCCAGATCATCGCCGGCTACTCGCTCGGCGAGGCCGACATCCTGCGCCGCGTGATGGGCAAGAAGAAGCCGGACGAGCTGGCGAAGAACTTCGTCCTCTTCCAGGCCGGCGCCCGGAAGAACGGCTTCAGCGACGAGGCGATCCAGGCGCTGTGGGACGTGCTGGTCCCCTTCGCCGGCTACGCGTTCAACAAGGCGCACTCCGCCGCGTACGGACTGGTCTCGTACTGGACCGCCTACCTGAAGGCGAACTACCCGGCCGAGTACATGGCCGGACTGCTCACCTCGGTCAAGGACGACAAGGACAAGTCGGCCGTCTACCTCAACGAGTGCCGCCGCATGGGCATCAAGGTGCTGCCGCCCAACGTCAACGAGTCCATGTCGAACTTCGCCGCGCAGGGCGACGACGTGATCCTCTTCGGCCTCTCCGCGGTGCGCAACGTCGGCACCAACGTCGTGGAGTCGATCATCAGGAGCCGCAAGGCGAAGGGGAAGTACGCCTCCTTCCCCGACTACCTCGACAAGGTCGAGGCGGTCGTCTGCAACAAGCGGACCACGGAGTCGCTGATCAAGGCCGGCGCCTTCGACGAGATGGGCCACACCCGCAAGGGCCTCACCGCGCAGTACGAACCGATGATCGACAACGTGGTCGCGGTCAAGCGCAAGGAGGCCGAGGGCCAGTTCGACCTCTTCGGCGGCATGGGCGACGAGCAGAGCGACGAGCCCGGCTTCGGCCTCGACGTCGTCTTCGCCGAGGAGGAGTGGGACAAGACCTACCTCCTCGCCCAGGAGCGGGAGATGCTCGGCCTCTACGTCTCCGACCACCCGCTCTTCGGCCTGGAGCACGTCCTGTCCGACAAGGCGGACGCGGGCATCTCCCAGCTGACCGGCGGCGACTTCGGGGACGGCGCGGTCGTCACCATCGGCGGCATCATCTCCGGCCTCCAGCGCAAGATGACCAAGCAGGGCAACGCCTGGGCGATCGCCACCGTCGAGGACCTCGCCGGGTCCCTGGAATGCATGTTCTTCCCGGCGACCTACCAGCTCGTGTCGACCCAACTCGTCGAGGACGCCGTCGTGTTCGTCAAGGGCCGGCTCGACAAGCGCGAGGACGTGCCCCGGCTGGTCGCGATGGAACTCCAGGTCCCGGACCTGTCCAACGCCGGCGCCAACGCACCCGTGGTACTGACCATCCCGGCCACCCGCGTCACGCCGCCCATGGTCAGCCGCCTCGGCGAGATCCTCACCCACCACCGGGGCGACAGCGAGGTCCGGATCAAGCTCCAGGGCCCGACCAGAACCACCGTGCTGCGCCTGGACCGGCACCGGGTCAAGCCCGACCCGGCGCTCTTCGGCGACCTGAAGGTGCTGCTGGGCCCGGCCTGCCTGGCGGGCTGAGCCGGTGACACGGCCGAGGGGCGGGTCCGGTGCCGGGCCCGCCCCTCGACCGTGTGCCGTCAGTTGTGGCCGAAGCGCTTCTGGCGCTTGCCGCGGACACCGGAGTCGGCGGTCGCCAGCGGCGGGGCGAGCTGCTCCTCGGATGCGGCGGACGGCCGGTCCGTCTGCTGCGTACGCTCGGACTGGGGCTGCTTACGGTCACGGTTGTTCTTGTTCTTGGCCATGACGGTGCCTCCTGTGGGGGAATCTAGGGGCCAGGGCCGCTGTCAGATTCACATAGCCAGATAAAGAACGCATGTTGGACAATTACCGTCTGTGACAGGCGTCATCGGACCGTCCGGGCCGCACACGCCACGCCGAAGATCGAGTTCCGACCGTTAACCCCCGCGTGGTCGGGCAGACTCGAAGCAAGCCCGAAGCAAACCTCCCGGAAAGAGGGTGGATCGCGTGGACCGCTGCATCGTCCTGGTGGACGCCGGGTATCTGCTGGGGGCCGCCGCGAGTCTCCTCGCCGGAGAACCCTCGCGCTCCCGGATCACCGTCGACCACGCCGCCCTCATCCAGGGGCTGCGCGAGCGCGCGCAGGCCGACACCGAACAGCCCCTGCTGCGCATCTACTGGTTCGACGGCGCCCCCGACCGCGTACCGCAGCCCGAACACCGCAGGCTGCGCGTGATGCCCCGGGTCACCGTCCGGCTCGGCGCCCTGACCCGCAGCGACGGCCGCTGGGCGCAGAAGGGCGTGGACGCCGCGATGCACGCCGAGCTGACCGAACTGGCCCGCAACCGCGCCTGCTCCGACGTCGTCCTGGTCACCGGCGACGGCGACCTGCTGCCCGGCATGATGGCCGCCAAGGAGCACGGCGTCGCCGTCCACCTGTGGGCCGTACAGGCCGCCGACGGCGACTACAACCAGTCCGAGGACCTCGTCGCCGAGGCCGACGAGCGGCGCGTCCTGGACCGCGCCTGGATCACCAAGGCCGTCCGCCCCAAGGAGCTGACCGGGGTCTGCGCGCCGCCGCCCGTGCCCCGGCCGGAGATCGCCGCGATCCTCTCCGCGCCGCTCCCCGAGTCCGCGCTCGCCGCCGCGGCCGAACGCCCGGTCGAGGACGGCCCGCACCCGGCCGCCGACCCGGCCGCCCGCAACGGCACGGAGGACCGCGGCTCGGCCGCCAAGGGCGTCCCCACCCCCAAGGACCTGGCCGCGCTGCGCGCCCCCGGTGCCCCCGCCACAGCCACCGCCCAGCAGCCCACCAGCGCCACCCTGCGCTGGTCCTCCGACAAGGGCTGGGTCGACCGCCCGGCGGCCGAGCCCGCCGAGGCCGCCTCCATGCCGACGCTCGCCCAGCTCACCACCGCCGAACAGCGCTGGGCCGACCGGGAGGAGGACATCACCACCGTCGGCGGCGACCCCTTCGAGGTCGGCCAGGTCTTCGCGCGCCGCTGGGTGGAACGGCTCGGCGACCGGTCCCACCTGCAGAAGCTGTCCGGCATGTACCCGCGCGTCCCGCACCGCGTCGACGGCGAGCTGCTGCGCTACGCCGCCCGCTTCGGCCTGCTCGCCCACAAGGACGACCAGATCGACGAACACGACCGGTACGCGATCCGGGCCGGTTTCTGGCGTGAGATCGGAGTGCGCACGACGGTGGAGCACAGCCCCGCGGCGGAGTGAGGGCCGTTGACGAACCGACCCTTATGGCCCGACCCGGGCGCGGTGCGGGCACGCGGACCCCGTAGTCTCGTCCCTTGTGAATACGCGCGCGGTACAGCCTCCTCGGCCCGGTGGTGATGGAGTGTGCGCGGTCCGGGGCCTGACCAAGACCTATCCGGCGGTACGCGGCCGCCGCGGCACCCCCGGCACCCCCGAGGTGCGTGCCACCGACGACGTGACCCTGGACGTCGGCCGCGGTGAGATCTTCGGGCTGCTCGGCCCCAACGGCGCCGGCAAGTCCACCCTGGTGCGGCAGATGACCGGGCTGATGCGGCCCGACTCCGGGACCGTGCGCATCCTCGGCCACGACATCGTCCGCCACCCCGAGCGCGCCGCGCGCATCCTCGCCTACCTAGGCCAGGAGTCCACCGCCCTCGACGAGCTGACCGTCTCGCTCGCCGCCGAGACCACCGGACGGCTGCGCGGCCTCGACGCCCGCCGCGCCCGCGCCGAGAGCGACGCCGTCCTCGACGAACTCGGCCTCGCGCCGATCGCCGCCCGCCCGCTGAAGAAGCTCTCCGGCGGACAGCGCCGCCTGGCCTGCTTCGCCACCGCGCTGGTCGGGGAGCGCCCGCTGCTCGTCCTGGACGAGCCCACCACCGGCATGGACCCCGTCGCCCGCCGGGCCGTGTGGGCGGCCGTCGACCGGCGCCGCGCCGAGCACGGCGTGACGGTGCTGCTCGTCACCCACAACGTCATCGAGGCGGAGACGGTCATGGACCGGGTCGCCGTCCTCGACCGCGGCCGGGTGATCGCCTGCGACACCCCCGCCGGACTCAAGGAGAAGGTGGCCGGGGAGGTGCGGGTCGACCTGGTGTGGCGCGAGGCCGCGCCGCTGCACGTCCCCGAGGTGGCCGCCCTGCGGGACCGCATCACCGAGTCCGGCCGCCGCTGGACGCTGCGCCTCGCGCCCGAGGAGGCCCGCGCGGTCGTCGCCACCGTCACCGGCGGCTCCGCCTTCGCCGCCCTCGACGACTTCACGCTGGCCACACCCAGCCTGGAGGACGTGTACCTGGCGCTGGGCGGCGCCGCGCAGCAGGGGCTGGTGAGGGCTTGAACGCCAGGGCGTTGAGCACGCCGCCCCGCCGATCCGTACGTACCGACCAGGACGCCCGCCGGAGCGAGAAGGAGCAGCGCGACGTGAGTGTCGTACCCGCCGATGTCCTGCCGGGCGGTGTCCTGGCCGCCGAGGAGCAGGGGAGCGCAGGCGCCGCCGCGCTCGGCCCCCGGGCCCGGCTGTGGCCGTCGCTGGTGGCCGTCTACCGGGCGCAGCTCTCCCGGGCGCGGGTCGCGCGCATCCCGCTGCTGTTCGTGGCCACCTTCCAGTCCATCGGCATCATGATCCTGATGCGCGGGGTGGTGGACGGCGGCGGCGAGGCGCAGGCCGTCGTCGCCGGTTCGGCGGTGCTCGTCGTGGCGTTCGTCGCGCTGAACCTGCTCGCCCAGTACTTCGGCCAGCTCCGCGCGAGCGGCGGACTCGACCACTACGCCACCCTGCCGGTGCCGCCGGCCGCGGTGGTGCTGGGCGCGGCCGGCGCCTACGCCTCCTTCACCGTGCCGGGGACCGTGGTCACGGCGGTCTTCGGCTGCGTGCTGTTCGGCCTGCCGCTCACCCATCTGTGGGTGCTCGTCGCCGTGATCCCGCTGGCCGGAGCCGCGCTGGCCGGGCTCGGCGCGGCGCTCGGCCTGCTCGCGCCCCGCCCCGAGCTGGCCACCCTCCTCGGACAGCTCGGCATGTCCGCCGCGCTGCTGCTCGGGGTGCTCCCCGCCGACCGGATGCCGGAGGTGGTGCGGTTCGCCCGGGACCTGCTGCCGTCGACGTACGGCGTGGAGGCGTTCGCGCGCACGTTCGGGGATCATCCCGACTGGGCCTTCGTCCTCGGTGACCTCGCCGTGTGCGGGATCGTCGGCGTGGTCTCGCTGGCCGTCGCCACCTGGGCGTATCGCCGGGCGGCCGTCCGGTGACGCGCCCCACAGGCGGGCCTGGCACGATGGCAGGGTGACCGCACCGCTGACACCCCCTCCGCCACCCCACGAACATTCTTCCGCGTCGCACCGCGGCCGGCCGGTGCCGCCGCCCGTCGGCGCCCACACGGTGGACCCCGCGTACGGCGGGCACGGCGAGGACGACGGTCCCGGGCTGGGGACCGAGATCCGGCAGGCCGCCGTGGCCGCGGTCGCGGTGGCCGTCTCGGGGGTGCTGCTCGGCCTGCTCTGGCGGTGGCTCGCGCCTAGCGTGCCGCTCGTCGGTGACGTGGTCGACAAGAGCTGGGTGGTCTACCTCAAGGACTCGGAGGGCGAACAGGCCGTCGGCGTCGACGGAACGTTCACGCTGCTGGCCCTCGCCTTCGGCGCGCTCAGCGCGGTGGCCGTCTTCCTGCTGCGCCGGCGCGGCGGTGTGCCACTGGTCGTGGCGCTCGGCGTCGGCGGGCTGCTCGGCGCGGTGCTGGCCTGGCGGCTCGGGGTGTGGCTCGGGCCCACGGAGGACGTGATCGCGCACGCCCGGGAGGCGGGGAAGGGGGCGACGTTCTCGGCGCCGCTGAAGCTCGGCGCCAAGGGGGCGTTGCTGGCCTGGCCGCTGGCCGGGTTGGTGGTGCATCTGGGGCTGACGGGGTTGTTCGGGCCCCGGGACCCCGAGGTGGGTGGGTTCGAGGGGTACGGGAAGGTGCCTACTGCTCCGTCGTGACGTGCGGGGCCGTTGTGGCTGGTCGCGCAGTTCCCCGCGCCCCTTCGGGGCGCTGCCACTCGGGGCGTTCTCATGCCGGGCGGCGGCCGTGGTTGGAGCGGCTCTTCTTGATCCGCCACTTGCGTTTGCGGGTCTTCTTCGACATGTCCCCTCTGCTTAGTCGAAGAGGGGACCGGCGTCGAGGGGTCAGGCGCGGCCCACCGGGGCGAGGACCGCGCCGGTGAGGCGGGCCAGGTCGGCGGGGGAGAGTTCGATCTCCAGGCCGCGGCGGCCCGCCGAGACGCAGATCGTGGCGTGTCCCGACGCGGAGTCGTCCAGGACCGTCGGCAGCGGCTTGCGCTGGCCGAGCGGGGAGATGCCGCCTCGGACGTACCCCGTGGTGCGCTCCGCCAGCGCCGGGTCGGCCATCGCCGCGCGCTTGCCGCCCACCGCCGAAGCCAGCGCCTTCAGGTCCAGCTTGCCCGCGACCGGGACCACGGCGACCGTCAGTGCCCCGTCGACGTCCGCCACCAGCGTCTTGAAGACCCGGTCGGGGGAGACACCCATCACCTCGGCCGCCTCCTCGCCGTAGGACGGGTGCGCGGGGTCGTGGTCGTAGGAGTGGACCGTGAACGGCACCCCGGCCGCCGTGAGGGCCACCGTCGCGGGCGTGCCGCCCTGCTGCTTCTTCGACTTCTTCGCCATGGTGAGCACGTTCTCCCGGACGTCAGTTGAGACTGGTCGGGCCGCGCGTCAGGTCCGACGCCGGCAGCGACGGCAGCGTACGGATGACGGCCGTCTCCGTGCGCAGGAGTCTCAGCTCGTCGCGCAGGCGCGAGGCGGTGTCCGGCGCCTGGAGCAGGCGCTGCTTCGTCGGCGTGTCCAGCATCATCGCGGCGGCCACCAGGTACGACACCACGCCCGGCTCGTCCGGCAGCTCCGCGCCGGTGGTCAGCGACCGCTCCCGCGCCCCCGCCAGCCGCTTCTGGTACTGGCGGAACGCCCGCAGCACGCCCTGGGCCAGCGCCCCCGCCTCGTCACCCGGCTCCTCGTCGAGGTGTTCCAGCTCGGCCGTCAGGAACGGACCCGAGGCGTCCACGGAGAGCAGCCGCACCCGGGTCGTCCCGGTCGCCAGCACCTCGAAGGTGCCGTCGGCCCGCTCCCGGACCGTCGCGGCGTCGGCGACACAGCCCACCTTGTGCAGCGCCCTGACCGGATCGGCGCCGAACCCCGCGGCGGCCCCGCGCTCGGGCACCGCCGTCGGGTCGGGCAGCCCCGGCAGGCTGGGCGCCACCTCGTGGCCGTCCCGGATCGCCACGACGGCGAACCGGCGCGGCTCCTCCTCGGGGGTCTTCAGCAGCTCGCGCATCATGGCGCGGTAGCGCTCCTCGAACACGTTGAGCGGAAGCACCAGCCCCGGGAACAGCACGGAGTTCAGGGGGAAGAGCGGAAGCCGGACGGTGGTCACGACCCAGAAGCCTAATGGGCGCCGGGAGCGGGACGGGAGCCGCGCCCGCCCGAGCCCGTTCCCCGGGGCCCGGCGGCCGCCGCGGCGCGCACGGCGTCCCGCACCTGGAGGAACCGCCCGAGCGCGTCGTCCGCCTCCCGGTCCCAGGGGAAGGAGGTGGCGTACGGGCCGGTCAGCCGCAGCTGTTCCGCCGCGTCCCGCCAGCGCTCCAGCCGGACCAGTACGTACGCGAGCAGGTTGCGCAGCTCCGCCGGCCAGGGATCGGCGGCGGGGAGCCCGGCCGACAGCTCCACGGCCAGGTCGGCGGCGGTGTGCAGCCGCGCCCGCGCCACCGCGTCCGCGCCGCCCTCGGTCAGGTACCGGAACGCCGCCCGCAGCGGCAGGGCGCGCAACGGTGAGCCGCCGGGGGCGTCCCGCGCGGCCGTCTCGGCGAAGTCCAGACACTCGCGGTGGGCGCCCGGCGAGGCGGCGGCCAGGTAGGCGAGGGCGGCGACGTGACAGCCGTAGTGGTGCGGGCAGCGGCGGACCGCCTCGGCCCACAGCCGCTCGAACTCGGCGTGTCCGGCGCGCCGGCCCCGCGCGCTGTCCAGCGCGATCCGCCAGGGCACCGGGTCCGCGCCGCTGTCCGAGGTGGCCGCCGCGACCAGCGGGGCGATCTGCCGCAGCAGTTCCGCGCGGTCCGGCGACTCCCAGCAGCGGTCCACGGCCAGCCGTACGGTGACCAGCCGGCCGTCCGGGTCGTCGGGCGCGGCGGTGTGCCAGGCCCGCAGCCACTCGGGGCGGGACCGGGCGAAGGCGGCGAGCCGCGCCGTGTAGCGGTCGCGGTGGTCCCAGCGGGCCTCCTCGCGGGTGGCGGCCAGCAGCGCGGCCGCCGGTCCGTGCGCGCCGTGGGCCGCCGCGACCAGCGCGGGGGCGAGACGTTCGTCGGGTGCGTCGAGAAGGACCTCGTCGCCGCCGGGGGGTTCGGCGGCCGGGCGGGGGGAGGTGCCTCGTGGCCGCGAGGACCGGAGGAACGCGCGTAGACGAACCATGGTGCCGACCATTGAAAGACGCAGGTGGCGGCGGCGCCAGGGGGTTCACCGAACCTGTGGAAAGTTGTAGGGACGATGGCAAAGGGAGGGTAAAAGGTGAAGGTTTCTCTGGTTCCTCGGGAGTCACACGGGCCGGGGCGGCCGGAGGCCCGCCGCGCGGTCCGCCCTCAGTTCCGCCGCAGCGTCCGCGTCACCCCCGCCGCCACCGCCGTCGCCAGTATCCAGCCGAGCAGGACCAGCACCGTCGCCAGCCACTGCCAGCCGCCCGCCAGCCGCCAGTAGCCCAGCTGCCCGAGGTCGATGACGGGCACCAGCAGGTCCAGGGCGAACAGCGCGGGGTTCCACGCAGGGTGCTCGCCGCCCTTGAGGGGCGGCAGATCGGCGTGGGAGAACGCCAGCGACCCCGCCGCCCACAGCACCGCCATCCACACCGCGGCGCGCCCCGGCCGGTACCCGTACCCCACCGTCCAGTCCTGCGCGTACCCCCAGAACTTCGCCGCCAGCGGCAGGCTCTCCCGGCGCCGGCGCTGCTTGGCGAGGAGCACCTCCCGGGACTCCTCGTCCTCGCCGCCCGCCTTCAGTACGGCCGCGAGCAGCTCGTACGGCTCCGGGTTGTACTCGGCGGTCGCCGCGGCCACCCAGTCCAGCCGCTCGGCCAGCGGGAACGGACCCCGGGGCACGAGGTTCTCGTAGGTGAAGCCGCCCATGTGCAGCCGGCCGGGGCCCGGCCAGCTGTCCGCCCGGTCCATCAGGTTGACGATCCGCGCCCCGGAGAGCACCACCCGGCCGAGCGCCGGCCGCTCCCCGAGCCAGCGCAGCTCCGGCGTCTGGACCCGGCGCAGGGACAGCTCCTGGCTCTCGATGAGGACGAACCTCGCCTGCTCGCAGTCGAGGGCGTCCCCGAACCGCCCGTCGTCCAGCCTGATGCCGCCGAGGCACTCGAACGGCTGGACCCGGGTCCCCTGGGCCGGTGTCGTGCCCATGAGCAGCGGGCTGCCCACGCCCGCCGGGGTCAGGTACAGCGAGCGCTCGACCGTGAGCTGCGGCGCGTTCAGCGCGAGGCGGGACTGGGGGTTGATCAGGCGGGCGCCGCGCAGGCTGAGGGAGACGCCGATCTGGGCGCTGCGCAGGCTCAGCTCGCCGTGCGACTCCAGCATCTCGGCCTGGAGGTCCTGCCCGACGGACAGCCCGTCGGCGGCTATGGACCGGCCGCTGCGGTCACGGTGCACCACCGCCTGGCTGAGCAGCAGGTCGGTGCCTATCTGCGCGTCGGTCAGCCGTACCCCGCCCGGGAACCGGCAGCGCGGCAGGTGCAGGTCGCCCTCCGTGTGCAGCCGGGCCGCCTCCAGCCGGGGCACCCAGCAGTCCACCAGCCGCAGCGTGGTGAAGCGGGTCTCCGGCAGCACGACCTCCCGCTCGAAGCGGCAGCGGCGCATCTCGACGTAGGGCGTCACGGTGCCGCCCGCCAGGTCCATCGTGTCCCTGATCCGGACGCCCACCAGCTTCAGCGCGGACACCCGGCCCGCGAGCGCCGGCGGGCCGTCCAGCAGCAGCCAGCACACGACGCGGGCCCGCACGGTGCGCTCCGGCCCCCACGGCTCCCCGCCGTGCGGATCGTCGACGGCCGCGTCGCCGCTGCTGAGGTCGTAGACGGTGCCGTTGCGGAACGCCTGCCACATGCCCGCCTCGGCGGCGGTCAGATCGTCGGGCAGCTCCGCGGCGCGGAGGCCGGCGCCCTCGGTCACGGCTCTTCACTTCCTCCCCTGATGACCACTGGGTGACCGGGTATCACCCTCGTACAACCGTTCATGCCCACCGGGTGAGGGGCCGAACACTCATGGTGACGAAAACTTGCCCGGATGTAGCTCAGCGTGCAGGAACGTGTACCTGACATCCGTGGTGGCGTGTATCAGTCACTGATACGCGCGGACGGCGTCCGATACGGGTCTGAGAGAATTGACCACGTGATCTCCCGAATCGATCTGCGCGGCGACGCCCTCACGGACTTTCCGTCGGGGGCCGCCCTGCGCGACCTGCTGCCCCGTGCCGACTTCGACGTCGCGGCCGCCCTGGAGAAGGTGCGGCCCATCTGCGAGGACGTGCATCATCGGGGCGACGCGGCGCTGATCGAGTTCGCCGAGCGGTTCGACGGCGTCACGCTGGAGCGGGTCAGGGTCCCCGCGGCGGCCCTCACACGCGCGCTGGACGGGCTGGACCCGGCCGTGCGCGCTGCCCTGGAGGAGTCGATCCGCCGCGCCCGTCTCGTGCACCGCGCGCAGCGCCGCGAGACGCACACCACCCAGGTCGTCCCCGGCGGCACGGTCACCGAGAAGTGGGTCCCCGTCGACCGCGTGGGCCTGTACGCGCCCGGCGGCCGCTCGGTCTACCCGTCCTCCGTGATCATGAACGTGGTGCCCGCGCAGGAGGCCGGCGTCCCCTCGATCGCGCTCGCCTCACCCGCGCAGGCGGAGTTCGGCGGACTGCCGCACCCGACCGTCCTCGCCGCCTGCGCCCTGCTCGGCGTCGACGAGGTGTACGCGGCCGGCGGCGCCACCGCCGTCGCGATGTTCGCCTACGGCACCGAGTCCTGCCCTCCGGCGAACATGGTCACCGGCCCCGGCAACATCTGGGTCGCCGCCGCCAAGCGCTACTTCACCGGAAAGATCGGCATCGACGCCGAGGCCGGCCCGACCGAGATCGCGGTCCTCGCCGACGCCACCGCCGACCCGGCGCACGTCGCCGCCGACCTGATCAGCCAGGCCGAGCACGACCCGCTGGCCGCCGCCGTCCTCGTCACCGACTCCGCCGAGCTGGCGGACGCGGTGGAGAGGGAACTGGAGCCGCAGGTCGCCGCCAGCAAGCACATCGACGACCGCATCGTCCCCGCGCTCAAGGGCGAGCAGTCCGCGATCGTCCTCGTCGACGGCGTCGAGGAGGGCCTCAAGGTCGTGGACGCCTACGGCGCCGAGCACCTGGAGATCCAGACCGCCGACGCCGCCGCCGTCGCCGACCGGGTCCGCAACGCCGGCGCGGTCTTCATCGGCCCCTGGGCGCCGGTCTCCCTCGGCGACTACGCGGCCGGCTCCAACCACGTCCTGCCCACCGGCGGCTGCGCCTGCCACTCCTCCGGCCTCTCCGTCCAGTCCTTCCTGCGCGGCATCCACATCGTCGACTACACGCGGGACGCGCTGGCCGAGGTCGCGCACCACGTGGTGACGCTGGCGGAGGCGGAGGACCTGCCCGCGCACGGCGCGGCGATCAAGGCGAGGTTCGACTGGAAGGTACCCGAGGGCAAGTGAGTGACATCCGTATCGACGACCTCCCCGTACGCGAGGAGCTGCGCGGCAAGTCCCCCTACGGCGCGCCCCAGCTCGACGTGCCCGTACGGCTGAACACCAACGAGAACCCCTACCCGCTGCCCGAGCCGCTGGTCGAGCGGATCGCCGAGCGGGTCCGCGAGGCCGCCCGCGACCTCAACCGCTACCCCGACCGGGACGCGGTCGAGCTGCGCACCCGGCTCGCCGAGTACCTGACGAAGACCGCCGGGCACCCGGTCACCACCGGGCAGGTCTGGGCCGCCAACGGCTCCAACGAGGTCCTCCAGCAGCTCCTCCAGACCTTCGGCGGACCGGGCCGTACCGCGATCGGCTTCGAGCCCTCGTACTCGATGCACTCCCTCATCGCGCGCTCCACCGGCACCGGCTGGATCTCCGGGCCGCGCCACGAGGACTTCCGTATCGACGTCCCCGCCGCCGAGAAGGCCATCGCCGAGCACCGGCCCGACGTCGTCTTCATCACCACCCCCAACAACCCCACCGGCACCGCCGTCCCGCCCGGCACGGTCGAGCGGCTCTACGACGCCGCTCAGGCCGCCAAGCCGTCGATGGTCGTGGTCGACGAGGCGTACATCGAGTTCAGCCACGGCGCCTCGCTGCTGCCGCTGCTCGACGGCCGCCCGCACCTGGTCGTCTCCCGCACCATGTCCAAGGCGTTCGGCGCCGCCGGACTGCGCCTCGGCTACCTCGCCGCCGACCCGGCCGTCGTCGACGCCGTCCAGCTGGTCCGGCTGCCGTACCACCTGTCGGCCGTCACCCAGGCCACCGCCCTGGCCGCCCTGGAGCACACCGACACGCTGCTCGGCTACGTCGAGCAGCTCAAGACCGAACGGGACCGGCTCGTCACCGAGCTGGAGGCCGCCGGCTACGAGGTCACCGCGTCCGACGCGAACTTCGTCCAGTTCGGCCGCTTCGAGGACGCCCACGCGGTGTGGCGGCAGATCCTCGACCGCGGCGTGCTGGTCCGGGACAACGGCGTACCGGGGTGGCTGCGGGTCACCGCCGGAACCCCCGCCGAGAACGACGCGTTCCTCGACGCGGTACGTGAACTCAAGAAGGAGCAGACGGCATGAGCCGCGTAGGACGCGTGGAGCGCGTGACCAAGGAGACCTCGGTCCTCGTCGAGATCGACCTCGACGGCACCGGCAAGACCGACATCGCCACCGGAGTCGGCTTCTACGACCACATGCTCGACCAGCTCGGCCGGCACGGTCTGTTCGACCTCACCGTGAAGACCGAGGGCGACCTGCACATCGACTCCCACCACACCATCGAGGACACCGCGCTCGCGCTGGGCGCCGCCTTCAAGCAGGCCCTCGGCGACAAGGTGGGCATCTACCGCTTCGGCAACTGCACGGTCCCGCTGGACGAGTCCCTCGCCCAGGTCACCGTCGACCTCTCCGGCCGCCCCTACCTCGTGCACACCGAGCCCGAGACCATGGCGCCGATGATCGGCGAGTACGACGTCACCATGACCCGGCACATCCTGGAGTCGTTCGTCGCCCAGGCCCAGGTCGCGCTGCACGTGCACGTGCCCTACGGGCGCAACGCGCACCACATCGTGGAGTGCCAGTTCAAGGCGCTCGCGCGGGCCCTGCGCTACGCCTCCGAGCGCGACCCCCGCGCGGCCGGCATCCTGCCCTCCACGAAGGGCGCGCTGTGAACGGCCTCTCGACCGTCCTGATCGTCGTCGGTCTCTTCCTGGTCGGCGGGATCATCTCGTTCGCCAAGCAGCAGATGCCCAAGAGCCTGATCGTGCTGCTCTCCATCGGCGCCGCGATGTGCCTCGTCGCCGGCGTCCTGCGGCTGGAGGTGTGGAATTGAGCACCAAGTCCGTCGTGGTCTTCGACTACGGCTTCGGCAACGTCCGCTCCGCCGAACGCGCACTCGCGCGCGCGGGGGCCGACGTCGAGATAACCCGTGACTTCGACACCGCCATGAACGCCGACGGACTGCTCGTCCCCGGCGTCGGCGCCTTCGCCGCCTGCATGAAGGGGCTCAAGGAGGCGCGCGGCGACTGGATCGTCGGCCGCCGGCTGTCCGGCGGCCGCCCGGTGATGGGCATCTGCGTCGGCATGCAGATCCTCTTCGCGCGCGGCATCGAGCACGGCGTGGAGTCCGAGGGCCTCGACGAGTGGCCCGGCACGGTCGGCCCGCTCAAGGCCGACATCGTCCCCCACATGGGCTGGAACACCGTGGCGGCGCCCGAGGACTCGCGGGCCTTCGCCGGCCTGGACGCGGACGCGCGTTTCTACTTCGTGCACTCCTACGCCGTCCACGACTGGTCCCTGGAGGTGCGCAACCCCCTGATGACCGCCCCCAAGGTCACCTGGTCCACCCACGGCGAGCCCTTCGTGGCCGCCGTGGAGAACGGCGCCCTGTGGGCCACCCAGTTCCACCCCGAGAAGTCCGGCGACGCCGGTGCCCAGCTCCTCACCAACTGGATCGGAACCCTGTAGCGACATGGCCAAGCTCGAACTCCTCCCCGCCGTCGATGTCCGCGACGGCCAGGCCGTCCGCCTCGTGCACGGCGAGTCCGGCACCGAGACGTCCTACGGCTCCCCGCTGGAGGCCGCCCTCGCCTGGCAGAACTCCGGCGCCGAGTGGCTGCACCTGGTCGACCTGGACGCCGCGTTCGGCACCGGCGACAACCGTGCGCTGATCGCCGAGGTCGCCGGGGCCATGGACATCAAGGTGGAGCTGTCCGGCGGCATCCGCGACGACGACACCCTCGCCGCCGCCCTCGCCACCGGCTGCCGCCGCGTCAACCTCGGCACCGCCGCCCTGGAGACCCCCGAGTGGGTCGCCAAGGTCATCGCTGAGCACGGCGACAAGATCGCCGTCGGCCTCGACGTGCGCGGCACCACCCTCCGCGGCCGCGGCTGGACCCGCGACGGCGGCGACCTGTACGAGACGCTGACCCGCCTCGACTCCGAGGGCTGCGCCCGCTACGTCGTCACCGACATCGCCAAGGACGGCACCCTCCAGGGCCCCAACCTGGAGCTGCTGAGAGACGTCTGCGCGGCCACCGACCGGCCCGTGGTCGCCTCCGGCGGCGTGTCCTCCCTGGACGACCTGCGCGCGCTCGCCTCCCTCGTCCCGCTCGGTGTCGAGGGCGCCATCGTCGGGAAGGCCCTGTACGCGAAGGCGTTCACCCTGGAAGAGGCCCTGGAGGCTGTGTCGTCATGACGTCCGAAGCCGTGCGGCGTGTGCAGAGCGGAAACCCCTGGGAAGAGACCTTCGGCTTCGCACGCGCCGTCGCGGCGGGCGACCGCGTCGTCGTGGCGGGCACGACCGCCTTCAAGGGCGACGTGCTGTACGGGGAGGGCGACCCGTACGAGCAGACCAAGGTGGCCTTCTCCACCGCGGTCGACGCGATCGCCGAGTTCGGGCTCGGCGTCGAGTCCGTGATCAGGACCCGCGTGTACCTGGCGCACGCGCGGGACGTCGACGCGGTGGGCCGGGCCCACAAGGAGCTGTTCAAGCCTGTGCGGCCCGTCACGACCCTGCTGGTCGTGCAGGGCTTCATCGACTCGCGGGTCCTGGTGTCGGTGGAACTAGAAGCATTCAGAGGAGCCGTGGATTCATGACCCTGGCGGTCCGAGTCATCCCCTGCCTGGACGTCGACAACGGCCGGGTCGTCAAGGGCGTCAACTTCCAGAACCTGCGCGACGCGGGCGACCCCGTCGAGATGGCCAAGGTGTACGACGCCGAGGGCGCAGACGAACTGACGTTCCTGGACATCACCGCCTCGTCGGGCAACCGCGAGACGACCTACGACGTGGTGCGCCGCACCGCCGAACAGGTGTTCATCCCGCTGACCGTCGGCGGCGGCGTCCGCACGGCCGAGGACGTGGACAGGCTGCTGCGCGCCGGAGCGGACAAGGTCGGTGTGAACACCGCCGCCATCGCCCGGCCCGACCTCATCCGCGAGATCGCCGAGCGGTTCGGCCGGCAGGTGCTCGTCCTCTCCGTCGACGCGCGCCGCACCGGGACCGGCTCCTTCGAGGTCACCACCCACGGCGGCCGCGAGGGCACCGGCATCGACGCCGTCGAGTGGGCGCACCGGGCCGCGGAACTGGGGGCGGGGGAGATCCTGCTGAACTCCATGGACGCGGACGGCACCAAGGACGGGTACGACCTGGAGATGATCGCGGCGGTCCGCAAGCACGTCACCGTGCCCGTGATCGCCTCCGGCGGGGCGGGGCGGCTGGACGACTTCCCGCCGGCGATCGAGTCCGGTGCGGACGCGGTCCTGGCGGCGTCCGTCTTCCACTTCGGTGACCTGCGGATCGGGCAGGTCAAGGAGACGCTGCGGGGGGCGGGGCACGCGGTGCGATGACTTCACCCCGCGGGTCCGTCGTGGCTGGCCGCGCAGTTCCCCGCGCCCCTTTCGGGGACGCGCGGTGAACGTGCCCGAAGGGGCGCGGGGAACTGCGCGAGCGACCGCGACGGACCCGCGGCCGGGGTCAGAACCCCAGCTTCTTCGTCCCCTGCACCGCGGTGATCGCCGCCTCCTCGCCCTCCAGGGCGACCTTCGCCACACTCTGCCGCCCGAAGGCGAACAGCAGAAGCTCGGAGGGGTCTCCGGTGACCGTCACCACCGGCGCTCCCCGGTGGGCGACCGCCGTCTGCCCGTCGGGACGCCGCAGCACCAGCCCCGCCGGCACCTGCCGCCCCAGCATCCGCGCCGTACGCTCCAGACGCGACCACAGCGCGTCCTGGAAGACGGGATCCAGCTCCCGCGGCGTCCAGTCCGGCTGCGCGCGCCGGACGTCCTCGGTGTGGACGTAGAACTCGATCGTGTTCGCCGCCTCGTCGAGCTGCTTCAGCGCGAACGGCGAGAACCGCGGCGGTCCCGAGCGGATCAGCCGGAGCAGCTCCTCGTAGGGCTTCGCGGCGTACTCCTCCATCACCCGGTCGAGCCGTGACGCCAGCGGCTTGATCATCGCCCCGCCGATGGCGTCCGGCCGGTGCTCGCGCACCACGATGTGAGCGGCCAGATCACGGCTGCGCCAGCCGTCGCACAGGGTGGGGGCGTCCGGTCCCGCGGTCTCCAACAGGTCGGCGAGCAGAAGGCGTTCACGCTTGGCGAAAGTCGACATGGGACTCAGCCTACGGCCGGGCCCCGGGTCCGCACAGTGGACGGCTCCGGGCCGCCCCCGCCCCACGCGGCACAATGGACGGCATGACCAGTACGTCCACCGGCCCGGCCGGCGCGCTCGACCCGGATCTCGCCGCCCGCCTCAAGCGCAGTCCCGACGGCCTCCTGCCCGCCATCGCCCAGCAGTACGACACCGGCGAGGTGCTGATGCTCGGCTGGATGGACGACGAGGCGCTGCACCGCACCCTCACCACCGGCCGCTGCACCTACTGGTCGCGCAGCCGCCAGGAGTACTGGGTCAAGGGCGACACCTCCGGCCACGCGCAGTGGGTGAAGTCCGTCGCCCTGGACTGCGACGCCGACACCGTCCTGGTCAAGGTCGACCAGGTCGGCGCCGCCTGCCACACCGGCGCCCGCACCTGCTTCGACGAAGACGTCCTGCTCAAGGACGGTGACCTCGGCCCCCGGGCCGGAGATCAGTAAGGTCTGCCGCCATGGACCTCGACACGTTCCGCAAGCTGGCCGCCGACCGCCGCGTCATCCCGGTCACCCGCAAGCTCCTCGCCGACGGCGACACCCCGGTCGCGCTCTACCGCAAGCTCGCCGCCGAGCGCACCGGCACCTTCCTGCTGGAGTCCGCGGAGAACGGACGCTCGTGGTCCCGGTACTCCTTCGTCGGCGTCCGCAGCGCCGCCACCCTCACCGAGCGCGACGGCCGCGCCCACTGGCTCGGCACCCCGCCCGTCGGCGTCCCCATCGAGGGCGACCCGCTCGCCGCGCTGCGCGCCACCGTCGAGGCCCTGCACACCCCCCGCGACCTCGCCGCCGACCTGGGCCTGCCGCCCTTCACCGGCGGCATGGTCGGCTACCTCGGCTACGACATCGTCCGCCGCCTGGAGAAGGTCGGCCCCGGCGAGCGCGACGACCTGAACCTCCCCGAGCTGACCATGCTCCTCACCAGCGACCTCGCCGTGATGGACCACTGGGAGGGCTCGGTCCTACTGATCGCCAACGCGATCAACCACAACGACCTGGAGACCGGCGTCGACGAGGCGTACGCCGACGCGGTGGCCCGCCTCGACGCCATGGAGGCCGACCTGTCGCGCCCCGTCGCCCAGCCGCCGGCGGTCCTGCCCCCCTCCGAGCTGCCCGAGTACACCGCGCGGTGGGGCGGTCCGGACTTCCGGGAGGCCGTCGAGGACATCAAGGAGCGCATCCGCGCGGGAGAGGCGTTCCAGGTCGTCCCCTCGCAGCGGTTCGAGACGCCCTGCACGGCGAGCGCGCTCGACGTCTACCGGGTGCTGCGGGCCACCAACCCGTCCCCGTACATGTACCTGCTCCGCTTCGACGGCTTCGACGTCGTCGGCTCGTCCCCCGAGGCCCTGGTCAAGGTCGAGGACGGCCGCGCCCTGCTGCACCCCATCGCCGGGACCCGGCCGCGCGGCGCCACCCCGCAGGAGGACCAGGCGCTCGCCGAGGAGCTGCTCGCCGACCCCAAGGAGCGCGCCGAGCACCTCATGCTCGTCGACCTCGGCCGCAACGATCTGGGCCGGGTCTGCGAACCGGGCTCGGTCGAGGTCGTCGACTTCATGTCCGTCGAGCGGTACTCGCACGTCATGCACATCGTCTCCACGGTCACCGGACAGGTCGCCGCCGGGCGCACCGCCTTCGACGTCCTCACCGCCTGCTTCCCCGCCGGCACCCTCTCCGGCGCCCCCAAGCCCCGCGCCCTTCAGATCATCGACGAACTCGAACCCTCCCGCCGCGGCCTGTACGGCGGCTGCGTCGGCTACCTCGACTTCGCCGGCGACTCCGACACCGCGATCGCCATCCGCACCGCCCTGCTCCGCGACGGCACCGCGTACGTGCAGGCGGGCGCCGGTGTGGTCGCCGACTCCGACCCGGTCGCCGAGGACACCGAGTGCCGCAACAAGGCCGCCGCGGTCCTCAGGGCCGTCCACACGGCGGGCCGGCTCGGTGACCGGTAGCCGCCGATAGGACGAGTCTCACGTGAACCCCGGGTGCGCTTCCGCCCGGGGTTCAGGCGATAGTGGAGTACGTGACTGCTGTACCTCACCCCCGTACCGAAGCCGCGGGACCCGCCCGGTCCGGCCGCCGGAGCCTCGCCCTCGCGCTGCTGTCCGGCGCGCTCGGAGCGGCCGTCGCCCTGCTGGCCACCCGCCAGGAGTGGTCCCACGGCACCGCGACGGTGGCCGGCGGTGACTTCCCCCTGACCGCCCAGGGCAGCGACGTCACGGGCGTGCCCGCGGCCCTCGCCATAGTGGGCCTCGCCGCGCTCGTCGCCGTCTTCGCCGTCCGCCGCGCCGGCCGGTTCGCCGTCGCCGCGCTGCTCGCGCTCAGCGGCGCCGGAACGGTGGCCGCCGCCCTGTTCGGCGCGTCCGACAGCGCCGCCCTCGACGACCAGGCCGCGCAGGCCGCCGGCACCACCTCCGCCACCGTCGGCGCCCTCGGCCACACCGCCTGGCCCTACGTCGCGGCGGCGGGCGGTGTCCTGCTGCTCCTGGCCGGACTCCTCGCCCTGCGCTACGGCCGGCTGTGGCCCGCGATGTCCGGCCGCTACGAGCGCGACGGCGCCCCCCGCCCGCGCCGCGCGGCGAAGGCCGCCGACCCCGAGCGCCCCGAGGAGCTGTGGAAGGCCCTCGACCGCGGCGAGGACCCGACCGGAGCCTGACCCTCCGCTCCGCGCGGTTCACGTACGCGCGCGTGGGCACCCGTTCACCCCGGGCGACACCCCGGCTCACGACACGCGCGCGCGTGCGGGACAATGAGCACGAGCGTCCTGCTCGGACACGGCACACAGCTACGAGGAGCCAGCAATGTCGGACAGCAGCCACGGCCACACCCCGGCCGCCTGGACCGGTGTCATCATCGCCTTCATCGGTTTCTGCATCGCGGGCGTCTTCATGGTGGCGGCCCAGCCGGTGGGCTTCTGGGTCGGCATCGCGCTCACCCTCGTCGGTGCCGTCGTCGGCGGGATCATGCGCATGATGGGCCTCGGCCAGCCGAAGGACACCCACCCCGTCCACGCGACCAGCGAGCCCGCGGGCGCCAAGGGCTGAACCACTCCGCCGCCGTGAGGGGCGGCCTCGGCACGGGCGTGCCGGGGCCGCCCCTCACGCGCGCGTACGGGGCACAATCACGGCATGGACGCCGACCGCCGGGACTGCCTCCCGAGGGACCCCCTCCCGCCCACCGCGCCGCCGTGCGGCCTCACCGGCCGGACCCGGATCACCCGACTGGCCGCCCCCGCCGGAGCGCTCGCCGCCGTCGCCGCCGCCTTCGCCTACGTCGGCACGGTCGACCCCAACGAACCCGGTCACTACCCCGTCTGCCCGCTGCTGCGCTTCACCGGCGTTTACTGCCCCGGCTGCGGCGGACTGCGCAGCGCCCACGCCGTCGTCCACGGGGAGCTCACGGCGGCGCTGCACGCCAACGCCCTGGCCGTCGCCGGCTACCTGGTGCTGGCCGCCCTGTGGACCGTATGGGTGGTCCGCGCGGCACGCGGCCGTCCCTTCCGCGTCGACCTCGGCCCCGCCCACCTGTGGACGCTCGGGGTGTCGCTGCTGGTCTTCACGGTTGTCCGGAACCTGCCGTTCGGTGGCTGGCTCCTCCCTTGATCGGACCGGTGCCGTCCAGGTAATGGGACCGGCGTCAACCGGATGCGAGGCTCACGCCCCGCGGCGGATACCATCGCAAGTGACCGCATCCGCAACCGAACGTCCGGAAAGGGGGCCGCTCGCGTGAGTGTGCTCGACGAGATCATCGACGGAGTCCGTGCCGACCTCGCGGAGCGGCAGGCGCGCGTCAGCCTCGACGAGCTCAAGGAGCGCGCGGCCAAGGCCCCCGCCGTCCGGGACGGTCTCGCCGCGCTCAAGGGCGACGGCGTCAAGGTCATCTGCGAGGTCAAGCGCTCCAGCCCCTCCAAGGGCGCGCTCGCCGCCATCGCCGACCCCGCGGCCCTCGCCGCGGAGTACGAGGCGGGCGGCGCCGCGGTCATCTCCGTCCTCACCGAGCAGCGCCGCTTCGGCGGCTCGCTGGCCGACCTGGAGGCGGTCCGCGCCCGGGTGGACATCCCCGTGCTGCGCAAGGACTTCATCGTCACCTCGTACCAGCTGTGGGAGGCCCGCGCGTACGGCGCCGACCTCGCGCTGCTGATCGTCGCCGCCCTGGAGCAGCCCGCGCTGGAGTCGCTCGTCGAGCGTGCCGAGTCCATCGGCCTCACCCCGCTGGTCGAGGTCCACGACGAGGACGAGGTGGACCGCGCGGTCGAGGCGGGCGCCAAGGTCATCGGGGTCAACGCGCGCAACCTCAAGACGCTCAAGGTCGACCGCGGCGTCTTCGAGCGGGTCGCCCCCGAGATCCCCGAGGGCCTGGTCAGGGTCGCCGAGTCCGGCGTCCGCGGCCCCCACGACCTCATCGCCTACGCCAACGAGGGCGCCGATGCCGTCCTGGTCGGCGAGTCCCTGGTCACCGGCCGCGACCCGAGGACCGCGGTCGCCGACCTGGTGGCCGCGGGCGAACACCCGGCCATCCGGCACGGCCGCGGCTGACCTCCCGGTAGGCTTGGCCCCGATGGTCCTCCCGCTGACTCCGGCTCCCCGGGACCCGTACGCCCGCCTCGCGCGCGGCTGCCGGCCCCGAGGCTGCCGCGCGCCCGCCCGCCGGGTGCACGGCCGCAGGGTCCGCTACGTCATCGGCGACGAACCGGGCCAGGTGAACGGCATGCGATGGCACCGGCGCCCCGCCAGGGGCGCGGGGAATCGCGCGAGCAACCACTGACGGCCCGAGGCCGACGCACCACCCCCGCCCCCACGGCGCTTCGTGTTTCTTTCCGAACCCACCGTGAGGTATCCGCATGCCCAGCGAGTTCTTCATCCCGGACCCCGAGGGTCTGATCCCCAGTGCCGAAGGCTACTTCGGCGCCTTCGGCGGAAAATTCATCCCGGAAGCCCTCGTGGCCGCCGTCGACGAGGTCGCCGTCGAGTACGACAAGGCCAAGGCCGACCCCGAGTTCGCCAAGGAACTCGACGACCTCCTGGTCCACTACACGGGCCGCCCGTCGTCCCTGACGGAGGTCCCCCGCTTCGCGGAGCACGCCGGCGGCGCCCGCGTCTTCCTCAAGCGCGAGGACCTCAACCACACCGGCTCGCACAAGATCAACAACGTGCTGGGCCAGGCCCTGCTCACCAAGCGGATGGGCAAGACCCGCGTCATCGCGGAGACCGGCGCCGGCCAGCACGGCGTCGCGACGGCCACCGCGTGCGCGCTCTTCGGCCTCGACTGCACCATCTACATGGGCGAGATCGACACCCAGCGCCAGGCCCTGAACGTCGCCCGGATGCGCATGCTCGGCGCCGAGGTCATCGCCGTGAAGTCCGGCAGCCGCACCCTGAAGGACGCCATCAACGAGGCGTTCCGCGACTGGGTCGCCAACGTCGACCGCACCCACTACCTCTTCGGCACGGTCGCCGGGCCCCACCCCTTCCCGGCGATGGTCCGCGACTTCCACCGCGTCATCGGCGTCGAGGCCCGCCGCCAGCTCCTGGAGCAGGCCGGGCGCCTGCCCGACGCCGCGATCGCCTGCGTCGGCGGCGGCTCCAACGCCATCGGCCTCTTCCACGCCTTCATCCCCGACACCTCCGTCCGCCTCATCGGCTGCGAACCCGCCGGACACGGCATCGAGACCGGCGAGCACGCCGCCACCCTCTCCGCCGGCGAGCCCGGCATCCTGCACGGCTCCCGCTCCTACGTCCTCCAGGACGACGAGGGCCAGATCACGGAGCCGTACTCGATCTCGGCGGGGCTCGACTACCCCGGTATCGGCCCCGAGCACAGCTACCTCAAGGACTCCGGCCGCGGCGAGTACCGCGCGGTCACCGACGACGCCGCGATGCGGGCCCTGCGGCTGCTGTCGCGGACCGAGGGCATCATCCCGGCCATCGAGTCCGCGCACGCCCTGGCCGGCGCCCTGGAGGTCGGCGAGGAGCTGGGCCCCGACGGGCTGATCGTCGTCAACCTCTCCGGCCGCGGCGACAAGGACATGGACACCGCCGCCCGCTACTTCGGGCTGTACGACACCGATGCCGAGGTCGCCGAGGACGCCTCCGGCACCGCCGAGATCGAGGGAGACGCCAAGTGAGCGGGAACCTGCGGCTGCTGGACGACACCCTCGCCGCGACGAAGGCCGAGGGCCGCGCCGCCCTCATCGCCTACCTCCCGGCCGGATTCCCGACCGTGGACGGCGGCATCGAGGCCGTCAAGGCCGTCATCGACGGCGGCGCCGACATCGTCGAGATCGGCCTGCCGCACAGCGACCCGGTGCTCGACGGCCCGGTCATCCAGACCGCCGACGACATCGCCCTGCGCGGCGGCGTGAAGATCGCCGACGTACTGCGCACGGTCCGCGAGGCGTACGAGGCCACCGACAGGCCGATCCTCGTCATGACCTACTGGAACCCCGTCGACCGCTACGGCGTCGAGCGGTTCACCGCCGAGCTGGCCGAGGCCGGCGGCGCCGGGTGCATCCTGCCCGACCTGCCCGTGCAGGAGTCGGCGCTGTGGCAGGAGCACGCCGCCAAGCACGGCCTCGCCACGGTCTTCGTCGTCGCGCCCAGCAGCAAGGACGAACGGCTCGCGCGGATCACCGAGGCCGGCACCGGCTTCGTCTACGCCGCCTCCCTGATGGGCGTCACCGGCACCCGCGCGTCGGTCAGCTCGCAGGCCGAGGACCTGGTGCGGCGTACCCGCGCCACCACCTCCACCCCGGTCTGCGTCGGCCTCGGCGTCTCCACCCCGGACCAGGCCGCGGAGGTCGCCGCCTTCGCCGACGGCGTGATCGTCGGCTCGGCGTTCGTCAAGCGGATGCTGGACGCCCCCGACCACGCGGCCGGCGTCGAGGGCGTGCGCGCGCTCGCCGCGGAACTCGCCAAGGGCGTGCGCGCCCACGCGTAACTCGTAAGGGTGGACTCGGGACCGGGGAGGCGCTGAGCGCCTCCCCGGTTCGTTCTGCGGGGTGTGAGCGAGAAGAACCGTGACGAAAAGCGCACCGCCCGTGAGCGACTGGCGGTCGAGCGCGAGAAGCAGAAGGGCGCGGACAAGCGCCGCCGCGCGCTGATCGTGGGCACCACGGTCGTCGGTGTCCTGGGACTCGCGGCGGTGATCGGCGTGGTCGCCGCCGAGAGCGGCGGCTCGGGCGACGGCGAGGCCGCGGGCCCGGTCGTCGCGCCGTCGGGCGCCCAGGGCAAGGACAGCCTGGCGATCCCCGTCGGCAAGGAGAGCGCCAGGTCGACGCTCACCGTCTGGGAGGACTTCCGCTGCCCCGCGTGCAACGCGTTCGAGCAGGCGTACCGCTCGACCGTCCACGAGCTGACCGAGGCCGGACAGCTCAAGGTCGACTACCACCTGGCGACCATCATCGACGGCAACATGGGCGGCTCGGGCTCCCGCACCGCCGCCAACGCCGCGGCCTGCGCCCAGGACGCCGGGAAGTTCCCCGCGTACCACGACGTCCTCTACGACAACCAGCCCGCCGAGACCGTCGACACCTTCGCGGACACCGGCAAGCTGACCGAGCTGGCGGCCAAGGTCGACGGCCTCGACACGCCCGGCTTCCGCGAGTGCGTCACCGACGGCACGCACAACGCCTGGGTCGACAAGTCGACCGAAGCCTTCCGCGGTGGCGGCTTCAGCGGCACGCCCACCGTCCTGCTCGACGGGAAGAACATCTACCAGGACCGTTCGATGACCCCGGCGAAGCTGAAGAAGATGGTGCAGGACGCGAACAAGTAGGTGCCTGTCGGCCCTCCCGTTATGGACCCGTAGCCGGGCTGCCCACCGCGGGCCCGGCCCGGCACGGTAGCGTCGACCCTGCCATGGAACTTGCCTTCATTCCCAGCCCGTCGCGCGGGGTGCTGCACCTCGGCCCCATTCCGCTGCGCGGTTACGCGTTCTGCATCATCATCGGTGTCTTCGTCGCCGTCTGGCTCGGCAACAAGCGCTGGATCGCCCGGGGCGGGCGGCCCGGGACGGTGGCCGACATCGCGGTCTGGGCCGTTCCGTTCGGCCTGGTCGGCGGCCGCCTCTACCACGTGATCACCGACTACGAGCTGTACTTCAGCGAGGGCCGGGACTGGGTGGACGCCTTCAAGATCTGGGAAGGCGGCCTCGGTATCTGGGGCGCGATCGCGCTCGGCGCGCTGGGCGCCTGGATCGGCTGCCGCCGCCGGGGCATCCCGCTGCCGGCCTACGCCGACGCCATCGCCCCCGGCATCGCCCTGGCGCAGGCCATCGGCCGCTGGGGCAACTGGTTCAACCAGGAGCTGTACGGCCGGGCCACCGACCTGCCCTGGGCCCTGGAGATCACCTCGACCGCCGACGGCCGGGTCCCGGGCACGTACCACCCGACGTTCCTCTACGAGTCGCTGTGGTGCGTCGGCGTCGCGCTGCTGGTGATCTGGGCCGACCGCCGCTTCACCCTCGGGCACGGCCGGGCGTTCGCCCTGTACGTCGCGGCGTACTGCGCGGGCCGGTTCTGGATCGAGTACATGCGCGTCGACGACGCCCACCACATCCTGGGCCTGCGCCTGAACAACTGGACCGCGCTGCTGGTGTTCCTGCTGGCCGTCGTCTACCTCGTCGTCTCGGCGAAGAAGCGACCGGGCCGGGAGCCGGTGGTCGAGCCGGGCGCGGCGGAGGACGGCGACGGGGCCGCCGCCGAGAAGAAGGAGACCGGGGCCGACGAGGCGGAGGCCGAGGCGGCCGAGGAGCCCGCGGACAGCTCGGACTCCACCGGCTCCACCGACTCCACCGGCTCCATCGATTCCACTGACTCCACCGGCTCGGCCGACGCCTCCGCTCCCGAGGGCGAGAAGCAGGACGTGACCGACGGGGCCGGGTCGGCCAAGAAGAGCTGACCGGCGGTCGTACGCACGGCGAGGGCGCCCCGGGATCTCCCGGGGCGCCCTCGCCGTGTGCTCCGTACGTTCAGGGCCGGCGCGACAGCGCCAGCGTGCGGTGTGCCGCCGCGACCACCGCCGCGTCGACGAACCGTCCGTCCGGCAGCGCCAGCGCGCCCCGCTCCACCGCCGCCGCCTTGACGACCGCCTCCGCCGCCTCCAGCTCCGCCGCCGTGGGCTGGTACGCCCGCTCGATCACCGGCAGTTGACGGGGATGGATCGCGGCCCGGCCGAGGAAACCCAGCGCGCGGCCGTGGGCACAGGACGCCGCCAGTCCTTCCAGGTCACGGGTGTCGGGGTGGACGGACTGGCAGGGCGGGGCCAGTTCCGCCGCCCGCGCGGCGACGACCACCCGGGAACGGGACCAGTCGAGACCGGGGTCGCCGGTCACGCCCAGATCCGCGCGGAGATCCGCCTCGCCCAGGGCGATGCCGCGCAGAGCGGGATGGGCGGCGGCGATCGCGAACGCCCGCTCCACGCCGAGCGCCGACTCCAGCAGCGCGTACAGCGGTGTGCCGGGCGCGTCGGCGGCGACCCGGACGACCGCTCCCGGCGCGACCACCTTGGGCAGGCGCAGCCCGGACAGCCCCGGCAGTCCGGCCACGGCCGCCAGGTCGGCGGCGGCCCAAGGACCGTCCAGGGCGTTGACGCGGACGTGCACCGGCAGCGGCTGCGAACCGGTGAGCAGCTCGGCGGTGGCGGCGCGGGCGTACTCCTTGCGGTCAGGGGCGACCGCGTCCTCCAGGTCGACCACGACGACGTCGGCGCCCGAGGCGAGCGCCCGGCCGACCACGTGCGGACGGTCTCCCGGGGCGTACAGCCAGGTCAGCGGGTGGGTGGTCATACGGCTCCGGCCTCCCGCAGCTCCTTGACCTCGCCCGGGGTGAGTCCCAGCTCGGTGAGGACCTCCTCGGTGTCCGCGCCGTGCGGGCGGCCGGCCCAGCGGATCGCGCCGGGGGTGGCGGAGAGCCGGAAGAGGACGTTCTGCATGCGCAGCGGGCCCAGCTCGGGGTCGTCGACCGTGGTGACGGTGTCCAGGGCCCGGTACTGCGGGTCCGCCATCACGTCCTGTACGTCCTGCACCGGGGCGATGGCCGCCTGAGCCCGTTCGAAGGCGGCGAGCACCTCGGCGCGGGGCCGCACGGCGATCCAGTCGCCGACCGCGCGGTCCAGCACCTCGGCGTGGCGGGCCCGCCCCGCACCCGTCGTGAACCACGGTTCGTCGATCAGCTCGGGGCGGCCCACCAGCCGCATCACCCGCTCGGCGACCGACTGGGCCGAGGTGGAGACGGCGACCCAGGTGCCGTCGGCGGTGCGGTAGGTGTTGCGCGGGGCGTTGTTGCGGGAGCGGTTGCCGGTGCGGGGCTGGACGTGGCCGAGCTGGTCGTACCAGAGCGGCTGCGGGCCGAGGACGGTCAGGATCGGCTCGATGATCGCCATGTCGACGACCTGCCCCTCGCCGGTGCGTGTCCGTGCGGCGAGGGCGGTCATCACGGCGTACGCCGTGGTCAGCGCGGCGATGGAGTCGGCGAGGCCGAACGGCGGCAGGGTCGGCGGCGCGTCCGGTTCGCCGGTCATGGCGGCGAAGCCGCTCATCGCCTCGGCGAGGGTGCCGAAGCCGGGCCGGTGCGCGTAGGGGCCGAACTGGCCGAAGCCGGTGACGCGGGTGAGGACCAGCCGGGGGTTGACCTCGGACAGCTCCTCCCAGCCGAGGCCCCAGCGCTCCAGGGTGCCGGGGCGGAAGTTCTCGACGACGACGTCGGCGGTGGCGGCGAGACGGAGCAGGGTGGCGCGGCCGCCGGGCTTGGACAGGTCCAGGGTGACGGTGCGCTTGTTGCGGCCGAGCAGCTTCCACCACAGGCCGATGCCGTCCTTCGAGGGGCCGTGGCCGCGCGAGGGGTCGGGACGGGTGGGGTGCTCGACCTTGACGACCTCGGCGCCGAAGTCGCCGAGCAGCGTGGCGGCGAGCGGTCCGGCGAAGAGGGTGGCGAGGTCCAGGACACGAAGGCCGCCGAGGGGCGGGGGAAGAGGGGTCATGGGCGGGTGGCTTCCCGGTGCGTGAGGTGGGCGAGGGTGTCGAAGCCGGTGCCGTCGAAGTCGGCGACGGAGCTGGCCAGGCGGTTCTTGAGCGGGGCCGTCAGGTGGTGGGGGAGCGCGGCGGGGTCGCCGGTGAGGAGTCCGGCGACGCTGCCGGCGGTGGCGCCGTTGGAATCGGTGTCCCAGCCGCCGGAGACGGCGCGGGCGACCGAGCCGGTGAAGTCGCCGTCCGCGTGGGTGAGCGCGGCGGCGGTCAGCGCCGTGTTGGGGACGGCGTGGACCCAGTGGTGATCCGCGTCGTAGCGGGCGTGGAGCCGGTCGACGACCTCGTCGAAGTCGGCGTGCGACGCGGCCAGTCCGACGGCTTCCCCCACGGCGCGGGCGAGCCGCGATCCGGGCGGTACGACCGTGAGTCCGGCGGCGAGACAGGCGTGCACGTCGGACGTGCCGCCGGCGGCGGTCGCGATGACGGCCGCGGTGAACATGGCGGCGTAGACGCCGTTGGCGGTGTGGGTGAGGGTGGCGTCGCGGTGGGCCTGCGAGGCCGCGGCGGCCGGGTCGCCCGGGTTGGTCCAGCCGTGCACGTCGGCGCGGATCAGGGCGCCGATCCACTCCCGGAAGGGGTTGTGGTGGCGGGCGGTGTGCGGGGGCTCGAGACCGGCCAGCAGGTTGCGGCAGGCGACGCGCTCGGCGGTGAAGGTACGGCCCGGGGGGAGTTCGTCGAGCCAGAGGCGGGCGACGTCGGCGGTGCTGAAGCCGCGGCCGTGCCGGCTGAGCAGCAGCAGGTTGAGCAGGGGGTAGTTGAGGTCGTCGTCCTCGGGCATGCCGTCGATGTTCTCGGCGAGGGAGGTGGCGGCGGACCGGCGGTTCCAGGGGTGGGCGGCGGCGAGGCCGGCGGGGACGCCGCGGGCGGTGAAGTAGGAGGCCGGGGGCCAGTTGCCGGTGGCGCGGGCGAGGTCGCGGATGGCGTGCAGGGGGAGTTTCTCCACCGGTTTGCCCAGCAGGCAGCCGACGGCGCGGCCCAGCCAGGCGGCCTCAAGGCGGACCGGGCCGGGGGCGGGGCAGGGGCCGGCCGGGGCGGGCCAGTGCGGGCACAGCGCGCGGATCGCGTCGAGACCGGTGGGTTCCGTCTCCTCCGACGGGCAGGGCAGGGCGTCGAGTTCGTCGAGGAGTTCCCCGGCGAGGAGGCGCAGGTACGGGGAGGCGGGGTGCGGTGAGGCGCCCGCCCGGGGCGGGGCGTCGCAGCCGCCCGCCGCCCGCCAGCGGGCCGCGATCGCGGAGGCGTCCCGGCCGTCCTGGGCGGCCTGGCGCAGTTCATGCCCGATCAGGTCCTCGGGCTGGACCCAGGTCAGCCGGAGCACGCCGTGACCACCGGGTCTGTCGCCGGGTCCGGATTGGTCGCCGGGTCCGGGTCCTTGGCGAGGTCGGTCGCTGGGTCCGGGTCCGGGCCCGGGTCCGGGGCAAGGTCTGTCGCCGGGTCCTTCGCCGGGTCTGTCGCCGGGTCCGGATTGGTCGCCGGGTCCGGGTCCGGGACAAGGCCGGTCGCTGGGTCCGGGTCCGGGTCCGGGGCAAGGTCCTTCGTCGGGTCTGTCGCCGGGTCCGGATTCGTCGCCGGGCCCGGGTCCGGGGCAAGGTCCGTCGCCGGGTCCTTCGCCGGGGCAGGGGTCGGGTCCGTCGCCGGGGCCGTCGGCCGGGTGTCCGTCAGCGCGGCGAACGCCCGCTCGTGGGCGCGGCGCCGGCGTACGTCCGCGGCGAAGATCTCCCGGGCCACCTCGGTGAGGACGGCGGCCGGCTCCCACAGGTCCAGGCGGCTCGCCTCGGCCACGGCTGTCGCCCACTCCTCGGGCACGGGCGAGCCCAGCGCACCGGTGACCGCGCCGGCCATGGTGGCGATGGAGTCGCAGTCGCGGCCGTAGTTGACGGCGCCGAGCACCGCGTGGCGGTAGTCGCCGCCCGCGACCAGCACCATGCCCAGCGCGACGGGGAGTTCCTCGATCGCGTGCAGCCGGGACGGGCGGCGGGCGCCCAGCGAGGGGGAGCGGTAGTCCGGGCCCACCGTGTCGTACGGGGCGACCGCCGCGCGCAGCGGGGCCAGCGCCGGTTCGAACTCGGTGAAACGGGCGGCGACTTCGCAGACCCGCTCGATCGCCGTCCGCGTGCCGTCCTTGGCCAGGGCCAGAGCGGCGTCCACCACCGAGGCGGGGGTCGCGCCGGGCGCGCACGCCGCCGCGACGGCCGCCGCCAGGACGCCCGCCGCCTCCCGGCCGTACGACGACTGGTGGGCGCCCGCGATGTCGAGCGCCTCGGCGTACGCGCCCGCCGGATCGGCCGCGTTGACCAGGCCGACCGGGGCCATGTACATCGCCGCGCCGCAGTTGACGACGTTGCCGGCGCCGGCCTCGCGGGGGTCCTGGTGGCCGTAGTGCAACCGGGTGACGAGCCACTTCTCCGCCAGGAAGATCCGCTGGAGCGGCAGTGCCTCGGCCTCCAGCTCCGGGATCCAGCGGAGGTTCGTCATCAGGTCGGGGACCAGGTGCTCGGCGATCGCGTGGGCGTCGAGATGGCCGCGGACGGTGGCGTACACCCTGATCAGCGCGTGGGTCATCAAGGTGTCGTCGGTGACGTGCCCGTCGCCCTTGTGGTACGGGGCGAGGGGGCGGGCGGTGCGCCAGGCGTCGCCGTTCCAGGGGCCGACGACGCCGGTGACGCGGCCGCCGTGGCGCTCGACGATCTGCTCGGGCGAGTAGCCCTCGACGGGCCCGCCGAGCGCGTCGCCGACGGCTGCGCCGACGAGGGCTGCGGTGACGCGGTGGGGGAGACCCGCGGTCCCCGGTGCGGCCCGCGGCGGCGTGCCGTCCGTGGTGCGGCGGTCCGTGGTCGCGCTGTCCGTCGTCATGGTGGGGTCGGTCCTTCCGGTCGTGCGGCTTCCAGGCGGGCGGCCAGCTCGACCAGGTCCGTGCCGGTGAGCCGGGGCAGTACGCAGCCGGGGAGGGTGCGGCAGGTCTCCCGCCAGGCCGCGGGGATCGCGGCGGCGCCGCCGAGCGCGCCGGTCAGCGCGCCCACCAGGGCGGGGGCGGAGTCCGCGACCCGGGAGAGACAGGCCGCCGCGGGCACCGCCTCCGCGATCCGGCCGCGGGCGGCGACCGCCAGCGCCAGCGCGACGGGGACGGTCTCGGCGGCGGCGATGCCGTAGCTGTAGACGTGGTCGACGATCTGGTGCTCCAGGAGCGGGACGAGGGCGAACGTGCTCTCGGCGTCCGCCGCGAGGGCCAGTGCCTGGCGGGCGTTGCGGCCCGCCTCGGTGGCCTCGGGAAGTTCGGCGAGGGCCGCCGCCACGCACGTCTCCACGTCCGCGCCGGCGACGGCGTGCGCCACCGCCGCGGCCATGGCGCGCGCGCCGTGCACGCCGTCGCCGTCCTGGGTGTAGCGGGCGTCGAACTCGGCGAGGTCGGCGGCGAGGCGGGGTTCGCCCGGGTGGGCGACGGCGAGGACGCAGGCCCGTACGCAGGCGGCGTCGTCGAAGTAGTGCGGGTTGTCGTGCCCGGTGGCGGGCGGGCGCAGACCGGCGGCGAGGTTGCCGAGCCCGGCCCGGACGGAGATGCGGGCGCGCAGCGGCAGTACGGCGGACTCGACCTCGGGGGCGCGGTCCTCCGCGGCGGCGACCTCGGCGGCGACCGCGCTCCAGGTCAGGTCGATGGCGGTACGCATCCGGCGGTCCCGGCTGAGGTCGCCGAGCGCGGTCGCGTCGCCGGCCCGCAGCAGCGCCTCCGCCGCGAACGCCGCCCACTCGGCGTCGTCGGACGGGCCGAGGCGCAGCGGTTCCGGGGGCTGGTTCAGGGCGATGGGGACGGGGAGCGTGGTGGTGGCGTTCTGCTCGGCGAAGGTGTCCAGTTCGCGGGTGAGCCGCCGGGTCCACTCGGGCATCCGGACGGCCCGGTGCCGGGCGGCGGGCCATCCGGCGGCGTCCCCCGCGGCGAGCCCGAGCAGCAGCCCTTCGATCCGGCGGGGGGTGACTTGGCCGGCGGGGGCAAGGTGGTGCCGGGGGGCCGCGTCCGGGTGCGCGTGCGAGGGAGACTGTGCGTGCGGCTGTGCGTGCGGGTGCGGGTGCGGGTGCGCCACGGTGGCGGGTCCGGCGTCCGCGACGGCGCGGGGGCCCACGTCCGGCTCGACGCCCACGGCCGTGTCCCGCCCGTACGGCGCCTCGACGGCCGGTCCCGTCATGTCCGATCGCGTCGTCATGACGCACCGACCTCGCCGACCAGGTCCGCGTCCCAGCGAACCGCCGGCGCCGGATCCTCCTCCGCTCCGGGCCCACGGCCGCCTCCCTCGGTGCCGCCGCCCGCCCCCGCTGACTCCCTCCCCTCCGTCAGGAGGTCCGCCACCTCCGTCACGTGGTGGCCGGCCATCGCCGGCAGGCATGTGCCTCTCGCCGGGCCGATCGCCGACGCCCAGTCGGCCGGGATCGCGGTGATCCCCCGGGTCGCCCCGGCCAGCGCGCCGGCCACCGCCGCCGTCGTGTCGGCGTCGCGGCCCATGTTGACGGCCGTCAGCACCGCCTCCGTGAAGTCGCCGTCGGCCGCCGCGTACGCGCCGAAGGCGAGGGCGACGGCCTCCGGGGCCAGGTCGGTCCAGGGGTAGCCGCCGATGACGACCGCGGAGCGCACGGCGCGTTCGCCGCGGTGGGCCGCCGTCACCGCCCGGCGCAGCGAGCGGGCGGTCCAGGAGTCGTCCGGGACGACGGCCAGCGCCGAGGCCACGACCGCGGTGGGGGTGGCCCCCGCCATCGCCGCCGCGACCCCCGCCGCCACCGCCTGGCCGCCGTAGATGCCCTCGCCGTCATGGCTGACCGAGCCGTCGATCGCGACCAGCCGGGCCGCCTCGGCGGGCCGACCCGCCGCGAAGACGCCGTAGGGGGCGGCCCGCATGGCCAGCCCGTCGCTCCAGGCATGCCGGTGCTGGGCGGAGATGGGCGCGGCCAGTCCCCGGCGCAGGTTCTCCAGGGTGCCGCGTTCGCTGAAGCCCGCGCCGCGGAAGGGGCCCTCGTCGCGGTCGGCGATCCACTCGTGCCACGCCGCCACGACATGGGCCGGTGTGAGCGCCGCGCCGTGCCGGGCCAGCAGCAGTCCGGAGAAGATCGCGTACTCGGTGTCGTCCGTACCGGCCGGGTGCTCGGCGACGTAGCCGGTGATCCGGCCCCACCTGGCCCGGATCTGCGAGGGTTTCATGTTCTCGGCCGGCGCCCCGAGGGCGTCCCCGACGGCCAGTCCGAGCAGCGCGCCGCGGCTCCGTTCACGCAGTGCGGTGGATGCCATGCGGCCTCTTCTCTCCCTGGTCCTCCCTTTGCGGATCTGTCCCCGGTGCGTGCCGTTCCGCAGCCTCAGGAGCCCCAGCGTCACCCGGTCGACATATGTGCAGGCTTCGGCACGAATGAGCGGAGCAGCGTAAAACCGCAGGTTAGCCCAGCCTTTCCTTGCTGGCGGGACGGGAATGACCGACGTACATTGGTAGTTGTCAAGAAGTGGACGAAGTCTAAAGAAGCGCTTGGGGGACCCCTTATGGCCATCATCGAAACCGAAGCGACCCTCCACGAGGCGCACCGCGACAACCACACCCACCGGGACGTGAACGGCGGCTGGCTCCGCCCCGCCGTCTTCGGCGCGATGGACGGCCTGGTCTCCAATCTCGCCCTGATGACCGGCGTCGCCGGCGGCGCCGCGAGCCAGCAGGCCGTCGTGCTCAGCGGCCTCGCCGGCCTCGCCGCCGGCGCCTTCTCCATGGCGGCCGGCGAGTACACCTCCGTCGCCTCCCAGCGCGAGCTGGTCGAGGCCGAGCTGGACGTGGAGAGGAGGGAGCTGCGCAAGCACCCGGCGGACGAGGAGGCCGAGCTGGCCGCGCTCTACGAGGGGCGCGGGGTGGAGCCGCACCTGGCCCGCGAGGTCGCCCGCCAGCTCTCCCGCGATCCCGAGCAGGCGCTGGAGATACACGCCCGCGAGGAGCTGGGGATCGACCCCTCCGACCTGCCCTCGCCGCTGGTCGCGGCCGTGTCGTCGTTCGGCTCCTTCGCCCTGGGCGCCCTGCTCCCCGTACTGCCCTATCTGCTCGGCGCGAGCGCGCTGTGGCCCGCGGTGCTGCTGGCGCTGGCGGGGCTCTTCCTGAGCGGTGCGATCGTGGCCAAGGTGACGGCGCGGACCTGGTGGTACGGCGGACTGCGCCAGCTGCTGCTGGGAGGCGCGGCGGCCGGTGTGACGTACGCCCTGGGCAGTCTCTTCGGGACGGTCGTAGGATGACCCGGCTCCGGACTTATGCGTTGGGCCGCATAAGTAGTCGTTACTCGGTGGTTTCGACCGCGTGACCGCCGGGCATGAGCCGTAAGCGCTGTGGGCAAAGGTGCCCGCGGCACATCCGCGGGATGGGTGACACACCCGTGCCGCCCCTGGGTCCGTCGGACACCGATCTGTCCCCGCCGGACCCCCAGTCAAGACTCCCGCCATCGGTCGTCGGTACCACCGCAACGCACCCTGTGGCGTCCACATGTTGGAACGGAATATCCACTTCCCGAGACCCGTTCCATCGTGTAACCTGCACGAAATTTTGCAGTCACGCAGAGGGCCAGCGTCGTCCCTCGGCACTTGCACACGCCACTTGACGACGACGGGAGAGCCGATGCGTACGCCGCGCCAGCCGTCCCAGCACTCCGAGAACGGCCGGAACTGGTCGTTCATGGATGCTCGCCCTGCCGCGCAGGGTATGTACGACCCCCGCAACGAGCACGACGCCTGCGGCGTCGGCTTCGTCGCCACCCTCACCGGCGAGGCGTCCCACACGCTGGTCGATCAGGCGCTCACCGTGCTGCGCAACCTGGAGCACCGCGGAGCCACCGGCTCCGAGCCGGACTCCGGTGACGGCGCGGGCATCCTCTCCCAGGTGCCGGACGCCTTCTTCCGCGAGGTGGCCGGATTCGACCTCCCCGCGGCCGGCCACTACGCCGTCGGCATCGCCTTCCTCCCGGAGGACGGCACGGACGACGCCGTCTCGGCCATCGAGACGCTCGCGTCCGAGGAGGGACTCACCGTCCTCGGCTGGCGCGAGGTGCCCGTCGCCCCGCAGCTGCTCGGCGCGACCGCCCGCTCGACCATGCCGGTCTTCCGCCAGCTCTTCGTCACCGACGGCGTCTCCGAGGGCATCACCCTCGACCGTCGCGCCTTCGCGCTGCGCAAGCGCGCCGAGCGCGAGATCGGCGTCTACTTCCCCTCGCTGTCCGCGCGCACCCTCGTCTACAAGGGCATGCTCACCACGGGCCAGCTGGAGCCGTTCTTCCCGGACCTCTCCGACCGCCGCTTCGCCTCCGCGATCGCGCTCGTGCACTCCCGGTTCTCGACGAACACCTTCCCGAGCTGGCCGCTGGCCCACCCGTACCGCTTCGTCGCGCACAACGGCGAGATCAACACCGTCAAGGGCAACCGCAACTGGATGCGCGCCCGCGAGTCCCAGCTCGTCAGCGACGTCTTCGGCAGCTCCCCGGACCTGGAGCGGATCTTCCCGGTCTGCACGCCGGACGCCTCCGACTCCGCCTCCTTCGACGAGGTCCTGGAGCTGCTGCACCTCGGCGGGCGCTCGCTGCCGCACTCCGTGCTGATGATGATCCCCGAGGCGTGGGAGAACCACGACTCGATGGACCCGGCCCGCCGCGCGTTCTACCAGTACCACTCCACGATGATGGAGCCCTGGGACGGCCCGGCCTGCGTCACCTTCACCGACGGCACCCAGGTCGGCGCGGTCCTCGACCGCAACGGCCTGCGCCCCGGCCGCTACTGGGTCACCGACGACGGCCTCGTCGTCCTCGGCTCCGAGGTCGGCGTCCTCGACATCGACCCCGCCAAGGTCGTCCGCAAGGGCCGCCTCCAGCCCGGCCGGATGTTCCTCGTCGACACCGCCGAGCACCGCATCATCGAGGACGACGAGATCAAGGCGCGGCTCGCCGCCGAGCAGCCCTACGCCGAGTGGCTCCAGGCCGGTGAGATCGAGCTGGGCGACCTGCCCGAGCGCGAGCACATCGTGCACACCCACGCCTCGGTCACCCGCCGCCAGCAGACCTTCGGCTACACCGAGGAGGAGCTGCGCGTCCTGATCGCGCCGATGGCCAAGGCCGGCGCCGAGCCGATCGGCTCGATGGGCACCGACTCGCCGATCGCCGCGCTCTCCGACCGCCCCCGGCTGCTCTTCGACTACTTCACCCAGCTCTTCGCGCAGGTCACCAACCCGCCGCTGGACGCGATCCGCGAGGAACTGGTCACCTCCCTGCGCTCGGCGCTCGGCCCCTCCGGCAACCTCCTCGACCCGACGGCCGCCTCGTGTCGCAGCGTCGTGCTGCCCTTCCCGGTGATCGACAACGACGAGCTGGCCAAGCTCATCCACGTCAACGCCGACGGCGACATGCCCGGCTTCAAGGCCGCGACCCTCTCCGGTCTGTACCGGGTGCACGGCGGCGGCGACTCCCTCGCCGCGCGCATCGAGGAGATCTGCGCCGAGGCCGACGCCGCCATCGACAACGGCGCCCGGCTCATCGTCCTCTCGGACCGCCACTCCGACGCGGAGCACGCGCCGATCCCGTCGCTGCTGCTCACCGCGGCCGTCCACCACCACCTCATCCGCACCAAGCAGCGCACCCAGGTGGGCCTGCTGGTCGAGGCCGGCGACGTCCGCGAGGTCCACCACGTCGCCCTGCTCATCGGCTTCGGCGCGGCGGCGGTCAACCCCTACCTGGCCATGGAGTCCGTCGAGGACCTGGTCCGCGCGGGCACCTTCCTGCCCGGCATGGAGACCGAGCAGGCCATCAAGAACCTGATCTACGCCCTCGGCAAGGGCGTCCTGAAGGTCATGTCGAAGATGGGCATCTCCACCGTCGCCTCCTACCGCGGGGCGCAGGTCTTCGAGGCCGTCGGCCTGGACCAGCACTTCGTGGAGAAGTACTTCAACGGCACCGCCACCAAGATCGGCGGCGTCGGCATCGACGTCATCGCCGCGGAGGTCGCCGCCCGGCACGCCAAGGCGTACCCCGCCTCCGGCATCGCCCCGGCCCACCGCGCCCTCGACATCGGCGGCGAGTACCAGTGGCGCCGGGAGGGCGAGCCGCACCTGTTCGACCCGGAGACGGTCTTCCGTCTCCAGCACTCGACGCGCTCGGGCGAGTACGGCATCTTCAAGAAGTACACGGACCGCGTGAACGAGCAGTCCGAGCGGCTGATGACGCTCCGCGGCCTCTTCGGCTTCAGGAGCGACCGCCCCTCGATCCCCGTCGACGAGGTCGAGCCCGTCTCCGAGATCGTCAAGCGGTTCTCGACCGGCGCCATGTCGTACGGCTCCATCTCCCGCGAGGCGCACGAGACCCTCGCCATCGCCATGAACCAGCTGGGCGGCAAGTCCAACACCGGTGAGGGCGGCGAGGACCCGGAGCGCCTGTACGACCCGGCCCGCCGGTCCTCGATCAAGCAGGTCGCCTCCGGCCGCTTCGGTGTGACCAGCGAGTACCTGGTCAACTCGGACGACATCCAGATCAAGATGGCCCAGGGCGCCAAGCCCGGCGAGGGCGGCCAGCTGCCCGGCCACAAGGTGTACCCCTGGGTCGCCAAGACCCGGCACAGCACCCCCGGCGTCGGCCTGATCTCCCCGCCGCCGCACCACGACATCTACTCCATCGAGGACCTCGCCCAGCTCATCCACGACCTGAAGAACGCCAACCCCAAGGCGCGCATTCACGTCAAGCTGGTCTCCGAGGTCGGCGTCGGCACGGTCGCCGCGGGCGTCTCCAAGGCCCACGCGGACGTCGTCCTCATCTCCGGTCACGACGGCGGCACCGGCGCCTCCCCGCTGACCTCCCTCAAGCACGCCGGCGGCCCCTGGGAGCTGGGCCTCGCCGAGACCCAGCAGACGCTGCTGCTCAACGGCCTGCGCGACCGGATCGTCGTACAGACCGACGGCCAGCTCAAGACCGGCCGTGACGTCGTCATCGCGGCCCTGCTCGGCGCCGAGGAGTTCGGTTTCGCGACCGCGCCGCTCGTCGTCTCCGGCTGCGTCATGATGCGCGTCTGCCACCTGGACACCTGCCCGGTCGGCATCGCCACCCAGAACCCGGTGCTGCGCGAGCGGTTCTCCGGGAAGGCCGAGTACATCGTCAACTTCTTCCGGTTCATCGCCGAAGAGGTCCGCGAACTCCTCGCCGAGCTGGGCTTCCGCTCCATCGAGGAGGCCGTCGGCCACGCCGAGACCCTCGACGTCACCCGCGCCATAAACCACTGGAAGGCGCAGGGCCTGGACCTCGCGCCCCTCTTCCACGTGCCCGAGCTGCCCGAGGGCGCGGTCCGTCACCGCGTCGTCGAGCAGGACCACGGCCTGGCCAAGGCGCTCGACAACGAGCTGATCAAGCTCGCCGCCGACGCGCTCTCCGCGACCGGCGCCGCCGACGCCCAGCCGGTCCGCGCCCAGGTCGCCATCCGCAACATCAACCGCACGGTCGGCACCATGCTCGGCCACGAGGTGACCCGGAAGTTCGGCGGCGCGGGCCTGCCCGACGACACGATCGACATCACCTTCACCGGTTCCGCCGGCCAGTCCTTCGGCGCCTTCCTCCCGCGCGGCGTCACCCTGCGCCTGGAGGGCGACGCCAACGACTACGTCGGCAAGGGCCTCTCCGGCGGCCGGATCGTCGTCCGCCCGGACCGCGCCGCCGACCACCTCGCCGAGTACAGCGTCATCGCCGGCAACACCATCGGCTACGGCGCCACCGGCGGCGAGATGTTCCTGCGCGGCAGGACCGGCGAGCGGTTCTGCGTCCGCAACTCCGGCGCGCTGGTCGTCTCCGAGGGCGTCGGCGACCACGGCTGCGAGTACATGACCGGCGGCCACGCCGTCGTCCTCGGCGAGACCGGCCGCAACTTCGCGGCCGGCATGTCCGGCGGCACCGCCTACGTCATCGACCTCGACCGGGACAACGTCAACGCGGGCAACGTCGGCGCCGTCGAGGCCCTCGACGACACCGACCGCGCGTGGCTGCACGACGTGGTGCGCCGGCACCAGGAGGAGACGGGTTCGACCGTCGCCGGGAAGCTGCTCGCCGAGTGGGACACCGCCGTCGAGCGGTTCAGCAAGATCATCCCCAGCACGTACAAGGCAGTGCTCGCCGCCAAGGACGCCGCCGAGCGAGACGGTCTCTCCGAGTCCGAGATCACCGAGAAGATGATGGAGGCGGCGACCAATGGCTGACCCCAAGGGCTTTCTGAACCACGGCCGCGAGGTCGCCACGTCCCGTCCGGTGACCGAACGCGTCCAGGACTGGAACGAGGTCTACGTCCCCGGCTCCCTGCTGCCGATCATCAGCAAGCAGGCCAGCCGCTGCATGGACTGCGGCATCCCGTTCTGCCACAACGGCTGCCCGCTCGGGAACCTCATCCCCGAGTGGAACGACTACGCCTACCGCGAGGACTGGTCCGCCGCCTCCGAGCGGCTGCACGCGACCAACAACTTCCCGGAGTTCACCGGCCGCCTCTGCCCGGCCCCGTGCGAGTCGGCGTGCGTGCTCGGCATCAACCAGCCGCCGGTCACCATCAAGAACGTCGAGGTCTCCATCATCGACAAGGCGTGGGAGAGCGGGGACGTCGCGCCGCGCATCCCCGAGCGCCTGTCCGGCAAGACCGTCGCCGTGATCGGCTCGGGCCCCGCGGGCCTGGCCGCCGCCCAGCAGCTCACCCGGGCCGGCCACACCGTCGCCGTCTACGAGCGCGCCGACCGCGTCGGCGGCCTGCTCCGCTACGGCATCCCCGAGTTCAAGATGGAGAAGCGGCACATCAACCGCCGTATCGAGCAGATGCGCGCGGAGGGCACCCGGTTCCGCACCGGCGTCGAGATCGGCCGCGACCTGAAGGCGACCGACCTGAGGAAGCGCTACGACGCCGTCGTCATCGCCGCCGGCTCCACCACCGCCCGCGACCTGCCGGTCCCCGGCCGGGAGCTGAAGGGCGTGTACCAGGCGATGGAGTACCTGCCGCTGTCCAACAAGGTCCAGGAGGGCGACTACGTCACCTCCCCGATCTCCGCCGAGGGCAAGCACGTCGTCGTCATCGGCGGCGGCGACACCGGCGCCGACTGCGTGGGCACCGCCCACCGCCAGGGCGCGGCCTCCGTCACCCAGCTGGAGATCATGCCCCGCCCCGGCGAGGAGCGGAACGCGAACCAGCCCTGGCCGACCTTCCCCATGCTCTACAAGGTCACCTCGGCCCACGAGGAGGGCGGCGAGCGGGTCTACTCCGTCTCCACCACCCACTTCGAGGGCGACGAGGACGGCAACGTACAGTGGCTGCACCTCACCGAGGTCGAGTTCATCGAGGGCCGGCTGACCCCGAAGGCCGGTACCGAGCGCAGGATCCCGGCCCAGCTGGTCACCCTCGCCATGGGCTTCACCGGCCCCGACAAGGACAACGGCCTGATCGAGCAGTTCGGCCTCGAACTGGACGAGCGCGGCAACATCGCCCGCGACGCCGACTTCCGGACCAACGTGCCGGGTGTCTTCGTCGCCGGTGACGCGGGCCGCGGCCAGTCGCTCATCGTGTGGGCGATCGCGGAGGGCCGCTCGGCCGCCCGCGGCGCCGACCGCTTCCTGACCGGCGCCAGCGAACTGCCGGCCCCGATCCGTCCGACGGACCGCTCCCTGGCGGTCTGACGGCCGGACACCCGAAAGCTGTCCCGTACAACGGCGTACGGAACACAGTCGGCGCCCGCCCCACTGTCCCCGACCGGACAAGGGGCGGGCGCCGCCGCATGCGCGTTCGACAGGATCAGGGGACCTGGTACGTGTCCCCGTACGTCTCCCACTCCAGCGGCGTCCGCAACTCCAGGTTGCCCGCGTCCAGGAACCGCCGCTGGGCGGTGTCGACCCGGCTGGTGTCGCCGTCGCGGGTCTCGGCGAGGGCCGCGCGGCGCACGTCGAGGAAGGCGGCCAGGTACGTCTTCTCGTCGCCGCCGGCGGCCGGGGTCTCCGCCTCCTCCATGGCACGGGCCCGCAGCCCGTAGAAGCCGTCGGCCTCGGTGTCCGGGCCGTGGAAGATGATCGCGTCGTAGTACACGAACTGCCCGAGCGTCGTCAGGCCGTCCAGCTTCGCCAGCCGCACGGCCGGATCGAAGTAGACCCGGTCCCGCTCCTCCTCCTGCGCCGCCCGGAACGCCGGGACCTCCGCCTCCGCCCGCCACGCGTCCGCGAACCCGGGGTCGAGACCCTCGTGCGAGTCCGTGCCGTCCACCTTCCGCAGCGCGGGCAGATAGCGCGCCAGGCCGTTGTCCGGGTGGTCCTCGGTGTACCGCTCGACCAGGGTCAGCAGGTCGTGGGTGCCGGTGCAGAACCCGGCGACGCCCGCGGTGTACCCCTGGCCGTCGTCCAGGTCCTCGATGCTGCCGTACAGGGAGCGCCAGTCCAGCGTGGAGTTGTCGGCGCTCGCCACCAACTGCTGCGCCAGCTCCTTCTTCCCCTTCGACGCCAGCCCCGCCGGCAGGTCGGCGATCACCTCGTCGTCCCGCTCGCGCTCCCGCTCCGCCCGGTCCTTGGCCTCCTCGGGCGCCACCTGCGCGGTGCTCGCCGTAGGGGCCGGCGAGTCGCCGCCGGAGTCGGAGGGCGCCAGGAAGTACACCGCGGCGGTCGCCACCACCGGCACGGCCGCGAACAGCAGCACCCCGCGTCTCATGCCGCACCCCCGTCCTTGACGGCGGCGACCCGCACCGCGACGGCCACCACCAGCACCGCCAGCAGCAGGACGTACGCGCCCGCCTGCACCGGCACGCGTCGGCCGTCCCGGGGCGCCCACGCGAACGCCGCCGCCACCGCGCCGCCCACGAGCAGACCACCGAGGTGCCCCTGCCAGGAGGTGAGCCCCGCGGAGATCACCAGCCACAGCAGCAGGAACACCATGAACCGGTTGACCTGAGCCATGTCCGCGCCGATCCGCCGGGACAGCACGTAGTACGCCGCGCCCAGGCCGAAGATGCCGCCCGAGGCGCCCAGCGCCGCCTGCCCGGGGTCGGCGAGCAGCACGGTGAGCACCGAACCGCCGACCACCGCCAGCAGGTACAGCGCGAGGTACCGCACCCGGCCGAGCATCGGCTCCACCACGCGCCCCAGCTGCCACAGCGCGACCATGTTCATCACGATGTGCAGCAACCCGAACGTGCCCTCGGTGGGCTGCAGATGGAGGAAGCCGCCGGTCAGCAGCCGCTCCCACTCACCGGCCACCAGTCCGTGCGCCTCGAACTCGGCCGGGTGGGGCGTCTGGTAGACGTAGAAGAGACCGTCCGGACCGGTGAGCCGTGCCGCCACCACCGAGAAGCGGTCCACGATCCCGGGCCGCGCCACCTCGGCGACGTAGACGAGCACGTTGAGGGCGATCAGCGCGTACGTCGTCACCGGCGTCGCCGAGATCCGGCCGCCGACGACGGTCCGCGCCTGCCGGACGGACCGCGCCCCCTCGCTCACGCACTCGGGGCACTGGTGACCGACGGCCGCCTCGCGCATGCAGTCCGGGCAGATGTACCGCTCGCAGCGGGTGCAGCGGACGTGGCACTCCACCTTCGGATGGCGGTAGCAGGTCGTGACGGCGGACTCGGGGTCCACGGCCGGCTCCTCGGGGTCGGGGGCGGAACAAGAGCCGGTGGGGGCGGCGGCGAACAAAATAGCGAACAGCTGTGGACCGGCTGAGAGCAGGGTCGATCAACGACGTCGATCAGGGATGTCGATCAGTGACGTAATCTCGGGGACGTCGGCGTCGTACCAGGGGGAGTCCGCATGTCCGCGATCAGTCTCAGCAAGGTCCAGGAGACGGCTCCCGCGCTGGTCAGCCTCTACAAGAGCGCCGGAGCCGCGCTGGCCGGGCAGGGGCTGGACGGCCAGCGCGCGGCCGTCTACCTCGTCGTCGACTACTCCGGTTCCATGAAGCCGTACTACAAGGACGGCAGCGTGCAGGCCCTCGCCGACCGGGTGCTCGGACTCTCCGCGCACCTCGACGACGACGGCACGGTGCCGGTGGTCTTCTTCTCCACGGACGTCGACGCCGTCACCGACATCGCGCTGGCCGGTCACGAGGGCCGGATCGAGCGGATCGTCTCCGGCCTCGGGCACATGGGGAAGACCGCCTACCACCTGGCCATGGACGCCGTCATCGACCACTACCTCGACAGCGGCTCCACCGCCCCCGCCCTCGTCGTCTTCCAGACCGACGGCGGCCCGGTCAACCGGCTCGCCGCCGAACGCCACCTCTGCAAGGCCGCCCGGCTGCCGCTGTTCTGGCAGTTCATCGGCTTCGGCGACCCGGGCAGCAAGCAGTTCGACTACCTGCGCCGGCTCGACGAACTGGCCGTGCCCGACAAGCGGGCCGTGGACAACGCCGGCTTCTTCCACGCCGGCCGCGACCCGCGGGCGCTGTCCGACACCGAGCTGTACACGCGCCTGGTGGCCGAGTTCCCCAAGTGGCTGGTGGACGCCCGCGCGAAGGGAATCGTCAACTAGCGGCTGTACAGGACCCGTTGGCTTGCCGACGGGCCCATGGCACCCTGGGGTCGTCCGAGGGGAGCGTGTCATGGGCGCACGACGGATCGAACCGGGTCGCGACGGGGGCGGCACGCGGGCCGAACGCCTCAGGGAGACGGGCGGCGGCGAGCGGCTCGCGGACTGGGCGGACGGCCGGGTCGGCCTCTACACCCTGGGCAAGACCTACATGCGCAAGGTCTTTCCGGACCACTGGTCCTTCATGCTCGGCGAGGTCTGCCTCTACAGCTTCATCGTCCTGATCCTCACCGGCGTCTACCTCACCCTGTTCTTCGAGCCCAGCAGCGTCGAGGTCGTCTACAACGGCTCCTACGAACCGCTGAACGGCGTCATCATGACCCGCGCCTACGAGTCGACGCTCGACATCAGCTTCGACGTACGCGGCGGTCTGCTGATCCGGCAGATCCACCACTGGGCGGCGCTGATCTTCATCGCCGGGCTCCTCGTGCACATGATGCGCGTCTTCTTCACCGGCGCGTTCCGCAAGCCGCGCGAGCTGAACTGGGTCTTCGGCTGGACGATGCTGATGCTCGCCCTCATCACCGGCCTCACCGGCTACTCCCTCCCCGACGACCTGCTCTCCGGCACCGGCCTCAGGTTCTCCCAGGGCGCGATCCTGTCGGTCCCGCTGGTCGGGTCCTACCTCTCCTTCTTCCTCTTCGGCGGCGAGTACCCCGGCCAGGACATCATCGCGAGGCTCTACCCGGTCCACGTCCTGGTGCTGCCCGGCATCATCCTCGCCCTGGTCGTCGCCCACCTGGCGCTGGTCTTCTACCACAAGCACACCCAGTACCCCGGCCCCGGCCGCACCGAGAAGTCGGTCGTCGGCATGCCGTTCATGCCGGTGTACATGGCCAAGGCCGGCGGCTTCTTCTTCCTCGTCTTCGGCGTCCTGGCGCTCATGGGCGGCATCGCGACGATCAACCCGGTCTGGGCGTTCGGCCCCTACCGCGCCGACCTGGTGACGACGGGCGCCCAGCCCGACTGGTACCTCGGCTTCTCCGAGGGGCTGATCCGGGTGATGCCGGGATGGGAGATCGACGCCTTCGGCCACACCCTGCAACTGGGTGTCTTCATCCCCTTCATGCTCTTCCCGCTCATCCTCGCCGCGATCGGCGTCTACCCCTTCGTCGAGGCGTGGATCACCGGCGACAAACGCGAGCACCACCTCCTGGACCGGCCCCGCAACGTCCCCACCCGCACCGGGCTCGGCGTCGCCTGGCTGACCCTGTACGCCGTCTGCCTGATCGGCGGCGGCAACGACCTGTGGGCCACCCGCTTCCACCTCTCCATCAACGCGATCACCTGGTTCGTACGGATCGCCTTCTTCGTCGCGCCGGTCCTCGCCTTCGTCGTCACCCGGCGCATCTGCATCGGACTGCAGCGCCGGGACCGGGAGAAGGTGCTGCACGGACGCGAGTCCGGCACGGTCCGGCGGCTGCCGCACGGGGAGTACGTGGAGGTGCACGAGCCGCTGAGCCAGGCCCAGCTGTTCACGCTCACCCAGCACGAGCAGGCCCTTCCCTACGACACGGGGGCGCGGGTCGACGCGAACGGGGTGGTGCGGCGGGTGCCGGTGGTGCACCGGGTGCGGGCGAGGCTGGCCAAGGCCATGTACGGGCCCGGGACGTATGCCGAGAAGCCGACGGAGGAGGAGTTCAAGGAACTCGCCCGGCGGGACGGGCATGGGTGACGGGGCGCTTCAGCTCACGTGTCGCATTCCAGGACGGTGCGGCACAGGCCGCACCGGGCGCGTACGCGCCCCCGTACCGGGACCCTGATGCGCTGATGACACGTCGGGCACGGGAAGGACACCCGCAGCGGGCCGCTCCCGGCGGGAGTGAACGCGTACGGGGTGCGGTCCTGGGCGTCGCGGCGGTCGCGCGCGTACCGGCGGCGGCCCGCCCGGCCCGCCGCCGTCAGCGGCGGCTGCTCCCCGTCCCGGCGGGCCTGCCCCCGGCCCGCGACGTACGCCGTGTACGCCTGCGGGCTGGTGAACCACACCGAGGGGTCCTCGCCGAACAGCAGCGCCCGCTTGGCCAGGACGTACCCGAACTCCTCCGGCGTCAGGTACCCCAGCTTCTGCGAGGACGCCGCGTCCTGCCGGAACGCGTCAAGGAGCAGCCACCCCGCGCCCAGGTACGTCGTCACCGTGTCCGTCAGGATCTCGTTGTCCCGCGTCCCCGGGAACGACAGCCCGAGGCGGTGCAGGTAGACATGGGTCACCTCGTGCGCCAGGGCCGCCCCGATGTCCCGCCGATGGGTGCGGAACCGGTCGTTCAGCTCGACGAAGTACTCCGGGCCCGCCGCCAGTTCGACGTGGGCCGCGTGCGTCATCCCGCGGAAGGAGACGATCAGCCGCGCGTCGGGGAGGCGGTAGTGCCGCACCAGCTCGCGCGCCACCCGCTGCGCTCCCAGGTACAGGTCGTCGGTGTCGCAGAACGCCACGTCGGCCGGGGCCACACTGGCCGAGAACGTCTGGACGGTGTCGTAGGACAGCCGCCTGTACAGCGCGGTGATGGCGGCCCGTACCGTCTCCAGGTGCGGGAAGCCGTGCTCGACCGGCCCGTCGTTCGCCACGTCCACCCCCAAGACGCCCGGAACCCCGCTGTCCACTGTACGGCGCGGCACCCGGACCCGGCCCGTGCCCGGCGGGGGCGTCCGCCCCGGTCCGCTCCGGGTGCTGAGACGGTCCGGCGCCCTCCGTACCCCGACCCGTAGGCTGGCCTGTCATGACCACCAGCAACACCCGCGGCGCCGCCGCCGACCCCGCCGTCCGCGAGGAGCTCGACCGGCTGCGCAACAGCATCGACAACATCGACGCGGCCGTCGTCCACATGCTCGCCGAACGGTTCAAGTGCACCCAGCAGGTGGGCCACCTCAAGGCCCGCCACCAGCTGCCGCCCGCCGACCCGGCCCGCGAGGCCCGGCAGATCACCCGGCTGCGCTCCCTGGCCGAGGACGCCAAACTGGACCCGGCCTTCGCCGAGAAGTTCCTCAACTTCATCATCGCCGAGGTGATCCGCCACCACGAACGCATCGCGGAGGACGCCGGCAACGGCACCGGCCGGGCCGACGGCTGATCTTGGCCGACGTCGTTCCGGGGGAGTGACACAGGGGCTTGCACGGGGCATGCTGCGCTGTGCACCCCCTGCCGGCCGACGGGCACCCGCCGCCGGCGCCTCGCACCGCCACCGGGCCGTGCACGAGGAAGGGACACCGGGCCATGACGCCGGACGCCGGAATCCTCATCGTCGACGACCACGAAGACACCCTGTACGCGCTGGAGAGCGCCCTGTCCCCGCTCGGCTTCCGGCTCGACCGGGCCACCAGCGGCGACGAGGCGCTCAAGCAGGTCCTGCGCGGCCACGTCGGCCTGCTCCTGCTGGACGTACGCCTGCCGGGCGTCGACGGCCTCGACGTGGTCCGCTACATGCGCCGGGTGGAGCAGACCCAGCACATCCCCGTCATCCTCCTCACCGGTTTCGGCTTCAGCGCCGAGCTGAGCGCCACCGCCTTCCGCCTGGGCGTCGCCGACCTCGTCCTGAAGCCCGCCGACCCCTGGACGCTGCGGACCAAGGTCCGCTACCTCTACGACGCCCACCAGCGCCAGCTCGCCCTGGAGAAGGAGCTGCGCGAGCTGCGCGCCCGCGTCCGGGGCCACAGCGAGAACCCCGCCCGCCCCGGCCTGCCGCACCCCGACGCCCTCCGGCTGCCCCGGCCCGACGGGGCGAGGGCGGGGGAACGGCCGGGAGACCGCTCCCCGGACCGCTCCCCGGGCCGCTTCGAGGACCGCGACAGTCTGCAGAAGGACCGGACATAGGGTGCATACCGCACCGCCTCTGTGCCCGTGGGGCACCATCGGGCAGCATGGCACGCATGTCCGTACTGACGCGCGACGAAGCGCAGACCCGTGCCCGGCTCCTCGACGTCCACCACTACACGATCGCTCTCGATCTGACGGGTGGCGACGAGACCTTCGGCTCCCTCACCACCATCCGCTTCACCGTCCGCGGTGAAGCGGCCGCCGCGGACACCTTCGTCGAGCTCAAGCCCGCCCGGCTGCACAGCGTCACCCTCGACGGACACCCGCTGGACCCAGGGACCCTGGACGACAACCGACTGCCGCTGAAGAACCTCGCTCCCGGCGAGCACGAACTGCGGATCGACGCCGCCATGACGTACTCCCGCACCGGCGAGGGCATGCACCGCTTCACCGACCCCGCCGACGGCGAGACCTACCTCTACACCCAGCTCTTCCTCGACGACGTCCAGCGCGTCTTCGCCGCCTTCGACCAGCCCGACCTCAAGGCCGTCTTCGACCTCACAGTCCGCGCCCCCGAGGGCTGGACCGTCCTCGCCAACGGCGTCACCGAGCTGACCGACGACGGCCGCTGGACCGCCGCCACCACCCCCCTCATCTCCACCTACCTCGTCGCCGTCGCCGCCGGCCCCTGGCACTCCGTGCGCACCGAACACCGCGGCCTGCCCTTCGGCATCCACTGCCGCCGCTCCCTCGCCCCGTACCTGGACGCCGACGCCGACGAGATCCTCGACGTCACCCGCGCCCTGTTCGACCGGTACCACGAGAAGTTCGACGAGCCCTACCCCTTCGACTCCTACGACCAGGCGTTCGTCCCCGAGTTCAACGCCGGCGCCATGGAGAACCCCGGCCTCGTCACCTTCCGCGACGAGTTCGTCTACCGCTCCGCCGTCACCGACACCGAGCGCCAGACCCGCGCCATGGTCATCGCCCACGAGATGGCCCACATGTGGTTCGGCGACCTCGTCACCCTGCGCTGGTGGGACGACATCTGGCTGAACGAGTCCTTCGCCGAGTACATGGGCTACCAGACCTGCGCCGAGGCGACCCGCTTCACCGACACCTGGACCGACTTCGGAGTCGCCCGCAAGGCCTGGGGCTACGACGCCGACCAGCGGCCCTCCACCCACCCCGTCGCCCCCGAGGCCGTCGAGGACACCGCCTCCGCCCTCCTCAACTTCGACGGCATCTCCTACGCCAAGGGCGCCTCCGCCCTGCGCCAGCTCGTCGCCTGGCTCGGCGAGAAGGACTTCCTCGCCGGCATCAACACCCACTTCACCCGGCACCGCTTCGCCAACGCCAGCCTCGCCGACTTCATCGACTCCCTCGCCGCCGCCACCGACCGCGACGTCCACGCCTGGGCCGACACCTGGCTGCGCACCACCGGCGTCGACACCCTCACCCCCCGCCTCGCCCCCGGCGACGGCGGCACCTGCGCCCTCACCGTCGACCGCACCGGCAGCCGCCCGCACCGCATCGCCGTCGGCCTCTACGACCACGACCTCACCGACGACAACCGCCTCGTCCTGCGCGAGCGCCTCGACCTCGACGTCCCCCAGGGCGAACCCCGCGCCCTCGGCCGCCGCCCCGCCCTGCTCCTCCTCAACGACGGCGACCTCACCTACGCCAAGGTCCGCTTCGACCCCGAGTCCTTCGCCGCCGTCCGCGACGGGCTCTCCGGGCTGCCCGACCCGCTCACCCGGGCCGTCGTCTGGAACGCCCTGCGCGACGCGGTCCGCGACGGCGAACTCGACCCCGGCGCCTACCTCGACGCCGCCCGCGCCCACCTGCCGCACGAGAGTGACCTCGCCCTCCTCGAAGGGGTCCTCGCCTTCGCCGGCACCCACATCGTCGGCCGCTACCTCACCCCCGAGCGGCGGCCCGCCGCGCTGGCCACCCTCACCGAGCTGTGCCGCGACCTCATCCGCCGCACCGAGGACGGCGACCACCCGGGGCGGCGCCTGATCGCCGTACGCCACCGCATCGACACCGCGGCCCACCCCGACACCATCGCGTCCTGGCTCGCCGACGGCACCGTCGCCGGCGGCCCCGAACTCGACCCGGAGCTGCGCTGGCGCATCCTCGCCCGGCTCGCCGTCCTCGGCGCCACCGACGAGGCCGCCGTCGCCGCCGAACTGGAGCAGGACCCGAGCGCCGCCGGCCAGGAGGGCGCCGCCCGCTGCCGCGCCGCGCTGCCCGACCCCGAGGCCAAGGCCCGCGCCTGGGAGGCCATGTTCACCGGCGACGGCCTCTCCAACTACCTGTTCACCGCCACCGCCCGCGGCTTCTGGCAGCCCGAGCAGGCCGACCTCGTCAGCGCCTACGTACCGCGCTACTTCGCGGAGGTACCGGCCGTCGCCGCGCGGCGCGGGCCCGCCATCGCCGCGGCGGCGGGCCGGTTCGCGTTCCCCGCCCACGCGGTCTCCGCCGAGACGCTGCGGCTCGGCGAGGAGAGTCTGAAGGGAGACCTGGCGCCGTCCCTGCGCCGTCGCCTGGCCGACGAACTCGACGACCTCAAGCGCGCGCTGGCGGTGCGCGAATCTTTTACGGCAGACACAGCCGGGCCGCACACGGCCCACGGCCCGTACCCCCATTCGGGTGCCGCTCGTTGTCCCTTCCGGACGCGTCCATACCAACGCGCCCGGGAGGACACCATGAGCAGCCCGCCCCCGCTGGCATCGGGCCCAGAAGGTCTCCGCGCCCTGCGGCCGTTGCTCCACGACGTCCTCGACGCCCTGGACACCGGCACCCGGGCCCGCGGCGGTCCGCTCCCGGCCGGAGGCCCCGACGCCGTCGCCGCGCGGGTCCGGGACGCCGTCGGCGAGCTCCTGCCCGAGCGCGGCGACCCCGCCGCCCTGCGCACCCTCGTCACCGCCCTCGCCGAGGGCTCCGCCGACCCCGCCGACCCGCTGTGCACCGCCCACCTGCACGGCCCGCCGCTCGCCGTCGCCACCGCCGCCGACCTCGCCGCGAGCGTCCTCAACCCCTCCCTGGACTCCTGGGACCAGGCCCCGGCGGCCTCCGCGCTCGAAGCGCTCGTCACCCGCGCCCTCGCCCGGGAGACCGGCGCCGCCGACGCCCTCGTCACCACCGGCGCCACCGAGTCCAATCTCCTCGCGCTGCTCCTGGCCCGCGAGGCACAGGGTCCCGCGGTCCGCCTCGTGCACGGCGCCGCCGCCCACCACTCGCTGCCCCGCGCCACCTGGCTCCTCGGCCTGCCCCGCCCCGTCACCGTGCCCACCCCCGCCGGCACCCTCGACCCCGCCGCCCTCGACGGCGCGCTCGCCGGGCTGACCGGCCCCAGCGTCGTCGCCGCCACCGCCGGCACCACCGACGCCGGGCTCCTCGACCCGCTGCCGGAGATCGCCGACGTCTGCGCGCTCCACGGCGCCCGTCTGCACATCGACGCCGCGTACGGCGGCGGACTGCTGTTCAGCACCCGGCGCCGGGCCCGGCTCACCGGCCTCGACCGCGCCCACACCGTCGCCCTCGACCTGCACAAACTCGGCTGGCAGCCGATCGCCGCCGGCCTCCTCACCGTCCGCGACGCCGCCGATCTCGCGGCCCTCGGACAGCAGGCCGACTACCTCAACGCCGACGACGACACCGACGCCGGCCTGCCCGACCTGCTCGGCCGCTCCCTGCGCACCACCCGCCGCCCCGACATCCTGAAGATCGCCGTCACCCTCAGGACCCTCGGCCGCGGCGGCCTCGGCGCCCTGGTCGACCGGGTCTGCGACCGCGCGGAGGAACTGGCCGCTCTCGTCACGGCCCGGCCCGGCCTCGACCTGCACGCGCCGCCCGGCCTCAGCACCGTCCTGTTCCGCCCGGCCGGCGTCCCCGACGACACCGTCGCCGCCGTACGCCGCACCCTCCTCGCCGAGGGCCGCGCCGTCCTCGGCCGCGCCCGCGCCGACGGCCGCCTCTGGCTCAAGGCCACCCTGCTCAACCCCGAGACCCGCACCGACGACCTGACCGCCCTGCTCGACCTCGTGGAAGGACACACCCCCCGATGAGCACACCCACCTCCGTCCGCGACCTGGTCGGCATCGGCATCGGCCCCTTCAACCTCTCGCTGGCCGCCCTCGCCCACCCCCTCGACGGCCTCGACGCCGTCTTCTACGACCAGCGCCCCGCCTTCGCCTGGCACCCCGGCCTGCTCATCGACGGCGCCCGCCTCCAGGTCCCCTTCCTCGCCGACCTGGTCACCCTCGCCGACCCCGCCAGCCCCTGGAGCTTCCTCAACTACCTCAAGGCCCGCGAGCGCCTCTACCCCTTCTACTTCGCCGAGCGCTTCCACATCCAGCGCACCGAGTACGACGCCTACTGCCGCTGGGTCTCCGAGAACCTCCCCGCCCTGCGCTTCGGCCACCAGGTCGACGCCGTCCGCTTCCACCCCGAGCACGACGTGTTCGAGGTCGACTACACCCAGCTCGACGAGGACGGCGAGGCCCAGGCCCTCGGCCGCACCCACACCAGGAACCTGGTCCTCGGCATCGGCACCGAGCCCTACGTCCCCGACCCGCTCCGCCCCCTCGTCGAGACCCCCGGCGTCCCCGTCCTGCACGCCGCCGACTACCTCGAACACCGCGCCGACCTGCTCACCGCCGGCCACGTCACCGTCGTCGGCACCGGCCAGTCCGGCGCCGAGATCTTCCTCGACCTGCTCCGCAACCGCCCCGCCGGCCGGGAACGCCTCCACTGGATCGGCCGCACCGAGGCGTTCGCCCCCATGGAGTACTCCAAGCTCGGTCTTGAGCACTTCACCCCCGACTACACCCGCTACTTCCACGCCCTCCCGGAGAACGTCCGCGACCGCCTCGTCCCCGCCCAGTGGCAGCTCCACAAGGGCGTCGACGCCGGCACCCTCGCCGCCGTCCACGACGAGCTGTACCGCCGCTCCCTCGACGGCGGCTGGCCCGACGCCGTCCTCACCCCCGGCGTCCGCGTCCGCACCGCCGGCCGGGTCGCCACCACCAAGGTCGAACTCCACCTGGAACACACCGAGCAGGACAGCCGCTCCCGCCTCACCACCGACGCCGTCGTCCTCGCCACCGGCTACCGCGAACGCCCCCTCGACCGGCTCTTCGCCGGCCTCGACCCCTACCTGCGCCGCGACAGCAGCGACCGCCCCCGCGTCGACGACCGCTTCCGGCTCCTCCTCGACCCCTCGGTCACCGCCGCCGGCTGCCACATCTACGTCCAGAACGCCGAGCTCCACAGCCACGGCGTCGGCACCCCCGACCTCGGCCTCACCGCCTGGCGCAGCGCCACCATCCTCAACAGCGTCACCGGCACCGAGTCCTACCCCTTGCCGCAGCGCTCCGCCTTCACCACCTTCGGCCTGGACCAGCTGCGGCCCCGGATTCCGTCGGCCCGCGAGGCGAAGGTGCTCACCCCGCTCGTGGACGGAATCTGAGGCCGCGGCGCGTTCACGCAGGGGCTAGAACACCGGCGTGCCGTCCCGCGTCAGCCGCCAGTCCACCGACGCGAAGTCCGCCGGGTCCAGGACACCCTTCGCCGTCACCCACTCGGCGATCCGGGTGCGGATCTCCGTCGACTCCGACCAGACCTCCTGGGCCGACGCCACGTGCGGAAAGGCGCCGCCGCCGTTGGCCCGGTAGTTGTTCACCGCCAGCACGAACTGCTGCGCGTCGTCCAGCGCCGCACCGCCGTACGTCAGGTTCTTGATCCGCGCCCCCGCCGCCTGCGCGATGTCGATGTCGTACGCCAGCCCGGAGACGTAGTCGTAGTTGTAGTCCGGGCGGCCGTTCGCGTTGGTCAGCTTCTCCACGTCCACCGCCGCACCGGCCGCGGTCTGTACGTAGTACTCCGCCGAGTACTCCAGGTACGCCCGGATCTCCGCACCCGTCAGCACCTTCGCCACCAGCGTGTTGTCGTACACGTACAGGCCCGACAGGTCCCGGATCGTCACCTCGCCCGCCGGGATCTGGGACGTACGGGAGAACGGCGACGCCTGCGCCAGCACCGGCAGCGACGCGTACGCCGTACCGGCGAGCGCCTCCTTGACCACGTCCTCCTGCACCTTGGTGATCAGGTCGATGATCGGCGCGTCCTTGTACCGCGCGTCGACCGTGGTCAGGGTCTCCGTGGCCGTACCGACCACCTGGTTCACGTACTCGACGACCGTCGCGTGCTCGTCCTTCAGCAGCTTGGTGATCCTCGGGTCGTCGGCGACCGTGTTGGTGTTGCGCAGCGACGCCTTCACCGACTCGACCCGCCACTTCCCCTTCGCGTAGGCCAGTTCGAAGTCGAAGAGGGCCAGCCGCTCCGCGTAGCACAGCGGCTCCGACAGCACGACCGACTCGCCGGTCTTCTCGTTCGTGACCAGCTGCTGCTCGATCTCCACGTGCGCGTGCCCGACCAGGATCGCGTCGATCCCCGGCACCTGCCGGGCCACATCGGCCGCCGCGTTCTCCACGTACGGCAGCTGGTCACCCCACGACGACGTGCCCGACGCGCCCGTGTGCGCCGAGACCACCACGATGTCCGCGCCCATCGACCGCAGCTTCGGCACCCACTTCGCCGCCTGCTCCTCGATCCCCGGGAACGCCAGCTTCCCCTGCACGTACGCCTTGTCCCAGATGGCGATACCCGGGTTGGTCAGGCCCAGCACCGCCACCTTGACCGGCGGAGCGCCCTTCACGTGGAACTTCTTCATGAAGTACGGCGGGAAGGCCGGCTTCAGCGTCTTCGCGTCCACCGCGTTCGCCCCGAGCAGCGGGAAGTCGCACTGCGACTCGAACTTCCGCAGCGTCTCGATCCCGTAGTTGAACTCGTGGTTGCCCAGCGCCACGGCGTCGTAGCCGATCGCGTTCATCGCCTGCGCCATGGGGTGCACCGGGCCGCCCTTGGCGGTGATCGGGTCCACCTTGGCGTAGTAGTACGTCAGCGGGGTGCCCTGGATCGTGTCGCCCGCGTCGATGAGCAGGGTGTTCTCCCGGCCCCGCTCCTTGCGGATCTGGTTCACCAGCGTGGAGACCCGCGCGAGCCCCTGGGCGTTGCCCGCGGTGTCGCTGTACTCCGCGTCCTTGAAATAGTCCCAGTTGAAGACGTGTCCGTGCAGGTCGGTCGTCCCCATCACCGTCAGCGAGTACCGCTTGGACCCGTGCCCGTGCCCGTGGCCGTGGCCGTGTCCGTGACCGGAGGCGGGGGCCGCCTCGGCCGCCGGAGCCGCCGCCGTACCGGCCAGCGCCACCCCCGCCCCCGTCACGGCGGACCTCTTCAGAAACTTCCGGCGGTTCAACGGCATGCCTGACTCTCCTCGACGAACGGGACCCCGTGAGTCTCACGGGCAACGCGCGTAGATTGTGGCCGCTGAAGACGACCGGCAACAGACCCTCCAGGTTGCGATCCGGTGACTCACCGGGTCACCCCCGCGCTCACCGGTGACAGAGTGGGACGTATGACCACGCCGCCCGCACCCGCGCCCGAACCCGGCCCCCACGGGACACCGGACCGCCCCCGCCTCTCCGTGCGCGGCGAGGCGCGCCTGGAGGTCGATCCCGAGATCGCCCGCATCGGCATCACCGTCAACGCCCGCGGCCGGGACCGTCGCAGTGCCCTCGACGACCTCACCCGCCGCAACGCAGGAGTCCTCGACCTCGTCAAGACCTACGGCGAAGCCGTCGAGCACCTGGAGACCGGCGCCTTCTCCCTCACCCCCGAACTCACCCGGCACGGCCGCGGCGAACGCGTCCGCACCTACCACGGCACCGTCCACGTCACCGCCGAACTCGCCGACTTCACCGCCCTCGGCGAACTCACCACCCGTCTCGCCGACCTCGACCTCACCCGCGTCGACGGCCCCTGGTGGGCGCTGCGGCCCACCTCCCCGGCCTACCGGCGCGCCCGGGAACAGGCAGTGCGCGAAGCGGTGCAGCGCGCCCGCGAGTACGCCGAGGCGCTCGGCACGGCCCTCGTCGCCCTCACCGAACTCACCGACACCGGGACCGAGGACGTCCGCGCCGCCGCGTTCGGCCCCGGCCGGATGCGCCGCATGTCGATGGCCGCGCCGGCGGAGGAGACCGACGCCGCCCCGCTCGACCTCGAACCCCAGCGGCAGCACGTGCACGCCGCCGTCGACGCCCGTTTCACCATGCGCCCGCCCGCGCTGTGATCATCGCAAAAGCACTTCACCCAAAGGTCGTTGGGCGGCCACCCGCGGCCGAGGGTCTACCGGCCGGTACGTCATAGGGTCGTCCCATGCGCCGAGCGAAGATCGTCTGCACTCTGGGACCCGCCACCGACTCCTACGACCGGATCAAGGCCCTGGCCGCGGCCGGCATGGACATCGCCCGTTTCAACCTCAGTCACGGCGGCCACGCCGAGCACGAGGAGCGGTACCGGCGGGTCCGCAAGGCGTCCGACGAGACCGGGCACAGCGTCGGTGTCCTCGCCGACCTCCAGGGCCCGAAGATCCGGCTCGGCACCTTCACCGAGGGCCCCGTCCTGCTGGAGCGCGGCGACACCTTCACCATCACCGTCGAGGACGGCGCCGAGGGCGACCGCACCGGCTGCGGCACCACCTACGCCGGTCTCGCCGCCGACGTCACCCCCGGGACACGCGTACTCGTCGACGACGGCAAGGTCTCTCTGGAGGTCACCGCCGTCGACGGCCCGCACGTCCGCACCCGCGTCGTCGAGGGCGGCATGGTCTCCGACCACAAGGGCCTCAACCTCCCCGGCGTCGCCGTCTCCGTGCCCACCCTGTCCAAGAAGGACGAGGACGACCTGCGCTGGGCCCTGCGCACCGGGTTCGACGTCGTCGCCCTCTCCTTCGTCCGCGGCGGCCGCGACATCCACGACGTCCACCGCGTCATGGACGAGGAGGGCCGCCGCCTCCCCGTCATCGCCAAGATCGAGAAACCGCAGGCCGTGGAGGACCTCGACGCCGTCGTCGCCGCCTTCGACGGCATCATGGTCGCCCGGGGCGACCTCGGCGTCGAGATGCCGCTGGAGCAGGTCCCCATCGTCCAGAAGCGCGCGGTCAAGCTGGCCAAGCGCAACGCCAAGCCGGTCATCGTCGCCACCCAGATGCTCGACTCGATGATCGACAACGCCCGTCCGACGCGCGCCGAGGCCAGCGACGTGGCGAACGCCGTGATCGACGGCGCGGACGCGGTCATGCTCTCCGGCGAGACCAGCGTCGGCAAGCACGCCGTCGACACGGTCCGCACGATGGCCCGCATCGTCGAGGCGGCGGAGGAGGACGTCCTCGCCCGTGGCCTGCCCCCGCTGTCCGAGCACACCAAGCCCCGTACGCAGGGCGGTGCCGTCGCCCGCGCGGCAGCGGAGATCGGTGACTTCCTCGGCGCCCGCTTCCTGGTCGCCTTCACCCAGTCCGGGGACACCGCCCGCCGGCTCTCGCGCTACCGCTCGCCCATCCCGCTGCTGGCCTTCACCCCGCAACCGGCGACCCGCTCGCAGCTGAACCTGACCTGGGGCACGGAGACGTTCCTCGGCCCGCACGTCGACTCGACCGACGCGATGGTCGCGCAGGTCGACGACCTGCTGCTGCGCCACGGACGCTGCGCGAAGGGAGATGTCGTCGTCATCACGGCGGGTTCCCCGCCGGGGGTGTCGGGGACGACCAACCTGGTGCGGGTGCACCGGATCGGCGAGGACTGATCAGTACTTGGGCCCGACGCGCAGGTCCATGAGGGCTACGGAGGCTTTGCGGGCTACGGAGATGTTGTACGGGTTCCCGTGACGTGTGCAGTGGGTCCACTCGACGCCGAGCCGGTCGAGGGTCCCCGTACAGAGGCCGCGGATGTCGTCCGACACGTTGGTGAACAAGTACCGTGGATACTCGTAGCGCTTGCGCACACCTCCGACGAGCCGGGTCGTCCAGTTGGTGATCCGGCACCCGTCGGAGTGGATGAGACCGCGGACGAACTCCCAGGAGTGAGCGTCGACGATCGCCTGCTGCCAGGGTTCCAGCGCAATATGGCGCTCGTGCTTCTTGCCAGGGGCATGCTGGGGAAACATGCACACCCAGTGCCTCGTGTAGGACTTCACCTCGACACATCCGGTTCGAGGCCGTGACTTCACACTGGATCGTGGCATCACCAAGTGCATGGCTTCCTCAGCGGCGCCGATCAGGCCGGGCTGGGTCGCGTTGCAAGTGATCGACAGGTGGTGCTGCCTGGGCTTTGAAGTGATATGGCCGTCGCCGAGATAAAGACCGAGCAGATATGCGTAGGCGACCTGGTCGAACTCGCGGCCGGTGCATCTGGGACAGTCTGTGCGCTGCTCGTATGTCTCTCCGTGCGCCCTGCGGTCCTCGCTGCGCCACCAGCCGACCGTGCCGCGCGGTACGCCGAACTGCTCCGCGACCAGACGGTTGGGCACTCCCTGCCGCATCAGCGAGACAGCGTGTGCACGAATCGAAGAACTGTGCTCCATGTGACCACCGTGCGGCACTGGAGATGTCGATGCGCACATGAAGGTGGAGGACCACGCGAACGTGGCCCTCCACTTCAACAGTGCCGGGTGCGGGATTCGAACCCGCACGTCCTCTCGGACAGATGTGTTTGAGACATCAGCGTCTGCCATTCCGCCAACCCGGCGACAGTACCGATCGGAGTCTACCCGGTGACCGGTGTCGACTTCAGCTAGGTAGGCTTTCGGAAGCAGTATCACCTGCCCCGAACAAGGAGCGCCCACGTGACCGCCCCCGAGTCGCCCCAGCCCGCTGACGTGCCCGAAGACGAGAAGTCGCACGTTCCCCCGCTGACGACCCGTGTCGTCATCGCCGAGGACGAGGCGCTCATCCGGCTCGATCTCAAAGAGATGCTGGAGGAGGAGGGGTACTCCGTCGTCGGCGAGGCCGGGGACGGGGAGCAGGCCGTCGAGCTGGCCCGCGAGCACCGCCCCGACCTGGTGATCCTCGACGTGAAGATGCCGAAGCTCGACGGCATCTCCGCGGCCGAGCGGATCGCCGAGGAGTCCATCGCCCCGGTGCTCATGCTCACCGCCTTCTCCCAGCGCGACCTGGTGGAGCGGGCCCGGGACGCCGGTGCCATGGCGTACCTGGTCAAGCCGTTCTCCAAGAGCGACGTCGTCCCGGCGATCGAGATGGCCGTCTCCCGCTTCACCGAGCTGCGCGCCCTGGAGAAGGAGGTCGCCGACCTCTCCCAGCGGCTGGAGACCCGCAAGCTCGTGGACCGGGCCAAGTCGGTCCTGCAGACGGAGTACGGGCTGACCGAGCCGGCCGCGTTCCGCTGGATCCAGAAGACGTCGATGGACCGCCGGATGTCGATGCAGCAGGTGGCCCAGGCGGTCATCGAGGATGCGGCGGAGAAGAAGTCGTCCAAGGGCTGAACGCTCATGGCTGTGGCCCGCACCCTCGTCGAAGGGTGCGGGCCACAGCCATGTGTCAGTCCTCGCCGAGGTACGCCTTGCGGACGGACTCGTCGTGGAGCAGGTCCTGTCCGGTGCCGGACAGCACGATGCTGCCGACCTCCATGACATGGCCCTGGTCGGCGAGGGAGAGCGCGGCCTGGGCGTTCTGCTCGACCAGCAGGATCGTGGTGCCCTGCGCCTTCAGCTCGGCGATGGTCGACATGATCTTCTGCATCATGATCGGCGACAGCCCCATGGAGGGTTCGTCCAGCATCAGCAGCTTCGGCTGGGACATCAGCGCCCGGCCCATCGCGAGCATCTGCTGCTCGCCGCCGGAGAGGGTGCCCGCGGCCTGCTTGCGGCGCTCTCCCAGGATCGGGAAGAGGTCGTAGGCGCGCTGGATGTCCTTCTCGATGCCCGGCCGGTCGCCGCGCAGGAAGGCACCGAGGCGGAGGTTGTCCTCGATGGTCATGCGCGGGAAGATGTGCCGGCCCTCGGGGGAGTGGGCGAGGCCGAGGGCGACGATCTGGTGCGCGGGGGTCTTCTTCAGTGACTTGCCGTTGAACCGGATCTGCCCGCCGACCGGCTTCAGCAGCCCCGACAGGGTGCGCAGGGTGGTGGTCTTGCCGGCGCCGTTGGTGCCGATGAGGGTGACCACCTCGCCGGCGTCGACGCTGAACGAGATGCCCTTGACGGCCTCGATCTTGCCGTAGGCGACGCGGAGGTCCTCGACCTCCAGGAGCGCGGTCATCGGTTCTCCTCCTTGCCGGCCGTGGTGTCGGCCTGGGCCTCGGCGGCTTCGACCTCGGCCGCCTCGGCGGCGCCGGGATCGTTGTCCAGGGGTTCGCCGAGGTAGGCGGCGACGACCCGTTCGTCGCCCTGGACGGTGGCGCTGTCGCCCTCGACGAGCTTCTCGCCCTGGACGAGGACCGCGACGCGGTCGCAGAGGTTGAAGATGAACCGCATGTCGTGCTCGATGACGAGGACGGCGATGCCCTGGTCGCGGATGGCGAAGACCAGTTCCTCGGTGGCCCGGGTCTCCTGCGGGTTCATGCCGGCCGTCGGCTCGTCCAGGAGCAGCAGGCCCGGCTCGCTGGCCAGCGCGCGGGCGATCTCCAGCTTGCGCTGCTCACCGTAGGGCAGGTTGCGGGCGAGGTGGTCGGCCTTGGCCGCGAGGCCGACGAACTCAAGGAGTTCCATGGCGCGGGCGCGGGACGTGGCCTCGGCCTTGTGGAAGCCGGGGCCGCGCAGGATGGCGGACCAGAAGCCCTCTTTGGTACGGGTGTGGCGGCCGACGAGGACGTTCTCCAGAACGGTCATGTTGGCGAAGAGCCGGATGTTCTGGAAGGTACGGGCGATGCCGGCGGCCGTCACCTTGAAGGACTTGGGCGGCAGCACCTTGTCCTTGTAGCGGACCTCGCCCTCGGTGGGGATGTAGAGGCCGGTGAGGCAGTTGAAGAAGGTGGTCTTCCCGGCGCCGTTGGGGCCGATGAGACCGACGATCTCGCCGCTGCGGACGGTCAGGTCGACGCTGCGGACGGCGGTGAGCCCGCCGAACCGCATGGTGACGCCGCGGGCGTCGAGCACGGTCTCGCCGGGGGCCGCGGCGCCCGGGGAGGTGTCCTTGGTGGTGGTGTCGGTGGTCATGGTGGTCAGGCCCCTGTCTTGCCGAGGGCCGTGGGCGCTTCGGCCTCTTCGTGGAATTCGAGCTGACGGCGGCGGTTGGGGATGAGGCCCTCGGGCCGGAAGCGCATGAGCAGGACGAGCGCGAGTCCGAAGGCGAAGAGCTGGTAGTCGCCGAGGAACTGGAGCTTGTTGGGGATCAGGAAGAGCAGCGCGGCACCGATGAGGGGGCCGCCGATGGTGCCCATGCCGCCGAGGACCACGGCGGCCAGGAGGAAGGCGGAGTTCGGCGGGGTCGTCCCCGCGAAGAGGTACTGCTCCGGCGTCACGGTGTAGGTGACGTGGGCCTGCACGGTGCCGGCCAGACCGGCGAGGGAGGCGCCGACGGCGAAGGCGATGAGCTTCACCCGGAAGCCGTTGATGCCCATCGCGAGGGCGGCGGTCTCGTCCTCGCGGATGGCGACCCAGGCCCGGCCGATGCGCGAGTCGCCGCTGCGCCGGAAGACGAGGACGACGACCGCGGTGATGACCAGCATCAGGAAGAAGTAGTTGGCGAAGCGGCCGATGGTGAAGCCGGCGATCGTGTGCTGGGCGCCGAGGTCCCAGCCGAGGATCTTCAGGTCCGGGATGGACGAGATGCCGTTGGAGCCGTTGGTCAGGTCCGGTCCCGAGGTGCCGTCGAGGTTGTTGGCGGTGATGCGGAAGATCTCACCGAAGCCCAGGGTGACGATGGCCAGGTAGTCGCCGCGCAGCCGCAGGGTCGGGGCGCCGATGAGGACGCCGAAGACCAGCGACGCGGCGGCACCGACGAGGACCGCGGCCCAGAACGGGAAGTGCACGTCGAACGGCGAGCTGGGCGACCCCGAGACCAGGGAGGCCGCGTAGGCGCCGACACCGAGGAAGGCGACGTAGCCGAGGTCGAGGAGGCCCGCGAGGCCGACGACGATGTTCAGGCCCAGGGCGACGGTGGCGAAGATGAGGATGTAGACGCCGATGGTGGCGTACTGGTCGTCGGTCTGGGTGAACGGGAAGAGCGCCGCGGCGACGAACGCGCCGCAGACGGTGATGTTCTGGTGCCGGGCGGTGATCTGCGAGGCGTGGGCGATCAGACCGGACTTGTTGAGGGCGGCGAAGCCGAACCCGGCGGTGATGAGGAAGCCCACGAAGAGTTCGTCGTACTCGGTGCCGATGCCGTAGGTGAAGACCAGCAGGCCGACGGCGAGCACGGCGACGATGATCAGGATCTCGGCGTACGACGGCAGGGAGCGCACGGGCTGCGGGGCCTGGGCGGTGAACGCGGCCCTGACGGTCGCCCAGCCGTGGCCGGCCCGGTGCTTGAAGTGCTCCCAGCCGGTGTCGTCGGGGTCGATGGGGTCGGGTTCGGGGCGCTCGAAGGGGAGCGCGAGGGCGCCCAGGAACGCGGCGAGGGTGGCGATGCCCGCTATGAAGGCGCCGGGTTCGAGGTTGACCAGACCGCCGAGCTGGGCGGTGATCGCGATGATCGTGTACCAGACGGTGGCGAAGGAGGCCAGGGTCGCGAACTTCAGGGCGGCGTCGGCACCGGAGGGCGCCAGCCAGCGGAGTCCCTTGACACCGTAGGAGGCGAGGCCGAGGAGGGTGGCGAGGGCTCCGCCGACCAGGGCGAGGATCTGGAGTCCGCCCGGGTAGCCGTAGACGGTGAGGTCGCCGGGGAACTCGTCGGTCCACGTCCAGGCGAGGAAGGTGGAGACGACGGTCAGGGCGCTGCCGCCGGTGGCGAGGGCGCGTCCGACGGAGGCGGGGAAGCCGATGAGGCCGGCCGAGGTGCCCGCGGCGGGGGTGTCGGGGGTCTTCGGGGGTGTGGTCTGTGTGGTCATCGGTGTCACGCCCTGTCCGCAACGCGTTCGCCGAGCAGGCCCTGTGGCCTCAGCAGCAGCACGAGGATGAGGAGGATGAAGGCCCAGACGTCGGCCCAGGACTGGCTGCCGAACTTGTCCAGGCCGGGGATGTCGGCGATGTAGGCGGTGGCCAGGGTTTCGGCGATGCCCAGGACGACGCCGCCGATCATGGCGCCGTAGATGTTGCCGATGCCGCCGAGGACCGCGGCGGTGAACGCCTTCAGCCCGAGGACGAAGCCCATCTTGAAGTCGATCTGGCCGTACTTGAAGCCGTAGGCGACGGCCCCGACGGCGGCGAAGACGGCACCCAGGGCGAAGGCGATCACGATGATGCGGTCGGTGTTGACGCCCATCAGCTTCGCGGTGTCCGGGTCCTGGGCGGTGGCCTGCATGCCGCGGCCGGTACGGGTCCGCATCACGAAGTAGGCGAGGACACCCATGCTGATGGGGGCCGCGACGAACAGGAAGATGTCGCCGGTCTGCAGGGTCACGTCGCCCAGGTGGAAGGGGCCGCCCTCGATCTGCGGGAAGGTGCGGGCGGACTTGGCCTCGGGGTACCAGGCCCAGACCGCCTGCTGCAGGGCGAGGGAGAGACCGATGGCGGTGATCAGCGGGGCGAGCCGGGGCGCGCCGCGCAGCGGGCGGTAGGCGAACCGTTCCGCTCCCACGGCCACCGTCACGGCGACGATCATGGCGCCGATCAGCATCAGCGGCAGGGCGATCCACATGGAGGTGCCGTCGGGCAGGATGTAGACGTAGACCGTGAGCGCCCCGAAGGCCCCGGTCATGAAGATCTCGCCGTGGGCGAAGTTGATGAGCTGGACGATGCCGTAGACCATCGTGTAGCCAATGGCGACCAGCCCGTACATGGATCCCAGTAGCAGGCCGTTGACCAGCTGCTGCGGCAGTTCGTTCACCGCATGTCCTCCGAGACGTTCGGATGTTCGACGAATGTTGGCCGGATGCGTGACCGCGCGGGGCGCCTGTGGAAACGGCGCCCCGCGCGGTCGTTCGCGTGCGGTGAGGGTCAGCCGGTGTAGGTACCGGACTTCACGGGCTTGAAGGCTCCGTTCTCGACGGCGTACACGGTGAGCTGCTTGTTGGTGGCGTCACCGAACTCGTCGAAGGAGACCTTGCCGGTCACTCCGTCGAAGGAGACGTTCTGCATGGCCTCGGTGACCTTGGCGCGGGCGTCGTCGGGAAGCTTGCCGTCGTTGTCCTCGACGACCTTCTTGACGGCCTCGATGATGGCCCAGGCGGAGTCGTAGGAGTAACCGCCGTAGGCCGCGTACTCCTCCTTGTAGCCGCCCGCCTCGTAGTCGGCGACGAACTTCTTGGCGGAGTCGAGTTCCTCGACCGGCGCGCCGACGGAGGTGGCGAGGTCACCGGTGGCGCCGGCACCGGCGAGCTTGATGAAGGTGTCGTCCTTGATGCCGTCACCGCCGACCAGCGGAATCTTGGCACCCGCTTCCTTGATCTGCTTGCTCAGCGGTCCGGCCTGCGGGTATTCACCGCCGTAGTAGACGACGTCGGCGCCGGAGTTCTTGACCTTGGTGGCCACCGAGGAGAAGTCCTTGGTGTCCGGATTGATGTGTTCGGTGCCGACGACCGTGCCGCCGAGCTTCTTGAACTCCTCGGTGAAGGTGGCGGCGAGACCGGCGCCGTAGGTCTTCTTGTCGTCGATGACGAAGACCTTCTTCTTCTTGGCGTCGTTGTAGACGTACTGCGCGGCGAACGGACCCTGGATGGCGTCGGTGGTCGCGGTGCGGAAGTACGACTTGTACGGGCGGACCTTCGTCGTGCGCCAGTCCGGTCCCTGGGTGAGGGAGGGGCCGGTGTTGGCGGGCGAGACCTCGACGAGCTTGGCGGTGTCGAACACCTTCTGCATCGATTCGCCGACCGAGGAGTTCAGCGGGCCGACGACGCCGAGGACGTCCTTGTTCGCGACCAGTTTGGTGGCGTTCTGCTGGCCGACGGAGGGCTGGCCCTGGTCGTCGAGCGCCTGGATCTCGAAGGTGACGCCGTCGACGGTCTTGTCCTTGTTGGCCGTCTTGGCCGCCAGATCCACGGAGTTCTTGATGCCGAGGCCCAGCGCGGACAGGTCGCCGGTCAGCGGGGCGTCGACACCGATGACGACGGTGGTGTCGCCGTTCCCCGAGTCCGATCCGCCGTCGTCGTCGCGCGAGCCGCAGGCGGTGAGGGTGAGTGCTCCCGCCGCCAGAGCGGCGGTGATGGCGATGAGCGAACGTTGACGCACGGTCAGTCCTTTCCCAAGGCACAGCCGCTTCCCCGTGGAGACGGCCGAGTCGAGCGCTGGGCCGAATTGTCTTTCGGATGGCGCGGTGACTGGCCGTGACTCTAGGCGTGTGCGGGATACGTGGAGGAGTCTCTGACCAAGGCTGTGACTCTCTTGTTATGACATCGCGTAATGCAGAGCGGTTCTTGCTGCGAAGAACGGCGGAATTCGGACCGATTCGCCCGGTCCGCATGCTGAGAACCCGCAGGACCGACGGGGCGCGATCAGGCGTCTGAGGCGTTTTGCTGATTACGGGGAATCGTTGCCGCAGGCGTCGCGGAGTGCTGCGGAGAGGTGCTGCGCATAGCGCGGACCCAGGATGAAACTGTGGGTCTGTATTGCCCGTGTATTACGCAGTGTTACGTCCAGGAAAGGGAATCCGGCATTCCGCGGCGCTTTCTCGCATTCCGTGATGCGGAGTGTGATGGTGATCTTGCGGGTGGAATGCGACTTTGTCTGGAAAGGTGCTGTTGGGGACGAGATCACCGACAGTCCGGCACTGTTCTGCGCGATCCGCGTCACGGTGACGGGCGGCCCGGCGCGCACGGACAGCGCCACCCCGAAGGTGAAGTCGCCGGTCGCGGCGGTACGGGGAGACGGGACCGGGGTCAGGTAGACGAAGTCGACCACCTGGGACGGGTAGGGCGGCGGGGGAGCGGGGCGCGGCTGCGGCCGGGTGGCGTACAGGTAGCAGCCGGCCGCCACGGCGGACAGCGTGACGACGGCCGCCAGTGCCGTGCGGCGGTGCCCGCCGCAGTGTCGCGTGAGGCCGGCGAACGGCCGGGGCGGCCGGGCGGCTCTCCGTACATGGGTGTCGGCGCCCGGTTCGACGGGGCCGGTGCCGCTCACCGTTCCCACGGGCCCTCGGTCGGAGTGCCGTCGCGGTAGCGTGCGGTGCACTTCTCGCGGGCCTGACGGGCGATCGTCCGCCGCGCGGCGGCGTCCCCCTCGGCCTTCAGGACGACACGCGCGTCGGCGACGACCTCGCGCAGGATGTCGTACTGCCGGTTGGAGAGCCCCATCTTCTGGTAGTCGCCGTAGGTGTCGCCCTTCATCACCTCGGGTGCCCAGTACACGACGGCCCGTCGGCACAGTTCCGCCGGGGGAAGGGCGCTGGGTGAGGCGGTCTCCGTCCGCTCGCCGGAACCGGACGTGCCGGAACGGGAGCCGTCACAGCCGAGGACCGACGCGGCGGCCAGTACGGTCGCCAGCGCGGATGCCGCCACGGCTCGTGCGGCCGCTCGCGTCGGCGCGGGTGCGCTCCGGGTTCCACCGCGGACTCCGCGGCCGAACCCGTCCTTCGCCGCCCCCGGACCGGGGGCCCCTCCCCGTCCCATGCCCCGACGCTAGGGCGCAGGGGCGGCCGGGGCAATGGCGGCGTCAGCACGTGCCGGCCACGTGCCGGCCACCCCCGGGCCGCGGCCCCCGGCCGCCGCCCGCGCGGCGTCAGCCCGTCGCGCCGTTCACCCGGGCCGCGTCGCCCGGGTTCACGTCGCGCAGCATGCAGGTCAGCCGGGCGCTGCACACACGCCGGCCCTCCTCGTCACTGATCACGATCTCGTACGTCGCCGTCGACCGGCCCCGGTGCAGCGGCGTGGCCACGCCGGTGACCAGGCCGGAACGGGCCCCGCGGTGGTGCGTGCAGTTCAGGTCGACGCCGACGGCGATCTTCGAACTGCCGCCGTGCAGCATCGAACCGACCGACCCGAGCGTCTCGGCCAGCACCGCCGAGGCGCCCCCGTGCAGCAGCCCGTACGGCTGGGTGTTGCCCTCCACCGGCATGGTGCCGACGACCCGCTCCGCCGACGCCTCCGTGATCTGGACGCCCATCCGGGTCCCCAGGTGCCCCGCCGAGAAGAGGGCGGGGAGGTCGACGCCGAGCGCGGCGTACTCGTCGACCACCTCCTGCGGGAACGTCACCTGCTGCTGCTCGCCCATGGGCCCGACTCCGTCCGTCGTACGTCCTGATCCGTGACTCTCGCGTCGGCTGAGCAAACGCTCAGTCGGTGGACGATTGTTCCAGACGGACGACGACGGACTTGCTGGCCGGGGTGTTGCTGGTGTCCGCGGTGGCGTCCAGCGGCACCAGGACGTTGGTCTCCGGGTAGTACGCCGCCGCGCAGCCCCGGGCCGTCGGGTAGTGCACGACGCGGAAGCCGGGCGCCCGCCGCTCCACGCCGTCCTTCCACTCGCCGACCAGATCGACGTAGGAGCCGTCCGCGATGTCCAGCTCCCGGGCGTCCTCCGGATTGACCAGCACGACCCGGCGGCCGTTCCTGATGCCCCGGTAGCGGTCGTCCAGGCCGTAGATCGTGGTGTTGTACTGGTCGTGCGAGCGCAGCGTCTGGAGCAGCAGGCGGCCCGCGGGCAGCTCGGGGAACGCCACCGGGGCGGCGGTGAAGTTGGCCTTGCCGGTGGCGGTCGGGAAGCGCCGCTCGTCGCGCGGGGCGTGCGGTAGGGCGAAACCGGCCGGGCGGGCCACGCGCGCGTTGAAGTCCTCGAAACCGGGGATCACGCGCGCGATGCGGTCCCGGATCGTCGCGTAGTCCTTCTCGAACTCCTCCCACGGCACCTTGCTGTCCGCGCCGAGGACCCGGCGCGCCAGCCGGCAGACGATGGCCGGCTCGGAGAGCAGGTGCCGGCTGGCCGGCTCCAGCCGGCCGCGCGAGGCGTGCACCATGCCCATGGAGTCCTCGACCGTCACGAACTGCTCGCCGCTGCCCTGCAGATCGCGCTCGGTGCGGCCGAGCGTCGGCAGGATCAGGGCCCGCGTGCCCGTCACCGCGTGGCTCCGGTTCAGCTTGGTCGACACATGGACCGTGAGGCGGGCGCGGCGCATGGCCGCCTCGGTGACCTCGGTGTCGGGGGAGGCGGAGACGAAGTTGCCGCCCATGGCGAAGAAGACCTTCGCCTCGCCGTCGCGCAGCGCGCGGATGGCGCGGACGACGTCGTAGCCGTGCCCGCGCGGCGGCGCGAAGCCGAACTCCTTCTCCAGGGCGTCCAGGAAGGCGGGCGCCGGGCGCTCGAAGATGCCCATCGTGCGGTCGCCCTGCACGTTGGAGTGGCCGCGGACCGGGCAGACGCCCGCGCCGGGACGGCCGATGTTGCCGCGCACCAGCAGGAAGTTGACCACCTCGCGGATGGTGGGCACCGAGTGCTTGTGCTGGGTGAGGCCCATCGCCCAGCAGACGACGGTCCGCTTCGAGGCGAGGACCATCTCCAGGGTCGTCTCGATCTCCGCGCGGGAGAGGCCGGTCGCCTTGAGCGTGGCGTCCCAGTCGGCGGCGCGGGCGGCCTCGGCGAACTCTTCGAAGCCGTGGGTGTGCTCGGCGACGAACTCCTCGTCGACGGCGCCCCCGGTCTCCAGTATCAGCTTGTTCAGCAGCCGGAACAGGGCCTGGTCGCCGCCGATGCGGATCTGCAGGAACAGGTCGGTGAGCGCGGCGCCGGTGGCGAGCCCCTTGGGGGTCTGCGGGTTCTTGAACCGCTCCAGACCCGCCTCGGGCAGCGGATTGACGCTGATGATCTTCGCGCCGCCCGCCTTGGCCTTCTCCAGGGCGGAGAGCATGCGGGGGTGGTTGGTGCCGGGGTTCTGCCCGGCGACGATGATCAGATCGGCCTTGTACAGGTCCTCCAGCAGGACGCTGCCCTTGCCGATGCCGATGGTCTCCGTCAGCGCCGAGCCGGACGACTCGTGGCACATGTTGGAGCAGTCCGGCAGGTTGTTGGTGCCCAGCTCCCGGGCGAAGAGCTGATAGAGGAACGCGGCCTCGTTGCTGGTGCGGCCGGAGGTGTAGAAGAGGGCCTCGTCGGGGGAGCCCAGGGCGGCGATCTCCTCGGCGACGATGTCGAAGGCGCGCTCCCAGGTGACCGGTTCGTAGTGCTCGCCGCCCTCGGGCAGGTACACGGGGTGGGTGAGCCGGCCCTGCTGGCCCAGCCAGTAGCCGCTGCGGGTCGCGAGGTCGGCGACGGAGTGCGCGGCGAAGAACTCCGGGGTGACCCGGCGCAGGGTGGCCTCCTCGGCGACCGCCTTCGCGCCGTTCTCGCAGAACTCGGCGGTGTGCCGGTGCTCCGGCTCCGGCCAGGCGCAGCCGGGGCAGTCGAATCCGTTCTTCTGATTGACGCTCAGCAGCGTCAACGCCGTGCGCTTCACGCCCATCTGCCGCTGGGCGATCCGCAGGGTGTGGCCGATGGCGGGGATCCCGGCCGCCGCGTGCTTCGGCTCGGTGACCCGCGGCGCGTCCTGGACCGGGTCACTGCTGGGCGGCTTGCTCGCCATCGCGCGCTCCTTCGCGTACATGTGAGGTACGTCTCCGATCCTCGCACGCCCCGCTGACACAGAGACCTGCCGGTGTCCCTGGAAGCGACGCGGGGCTGTGCCGGATGTGCGGCTGTGCCGCGTGAGCGCGACCGGCCACGACGCGCCCGCACGGCCGGACGGCGCCTCACGGGGCAGGGCCGGCGCACTCCCACTGTCAGTGGGCCATGGCAGGATCGACCCGTGGCAAAGAACGCAGCGAAGAAGACCGAGACCCCCACCGGTGGCAGCCGCCCCCGCCTGATGCTCATGGACGGGCACTCGCTGGCCTACCGCGCGTTCTTCGCGCTGCCCGCGGAGAACTTCACCACCGCGACCGGCCAGCCGACCAACGCGATCTACGGATTCGCCTCGATGCTGGCCAATACCCTGCGTGACGAGGCGCCCACGCACTTCGCGGTGGCTTTCGACGTCTCCCGCAAGACCTGGCGGTCCGCCGAGTTCACCGAGTACAAGGCGAACCGCTCCAAGACCCCGGACGAGTTCAAGGGCCAGGTCGAGCTGATCGGCGAGCTGCTCGACGCCATGCACGTGGAGCGCTTCGCCGTCGAGGGCTTCGAGGCCGACGACGTCATCGCCACCCTCGCCACCCAGGCCGAGGCCGAGGGCTTCGACGTCCTGATCGTCACCGGCGACCGCGACTCCTTCCAGCTGGTCAGCGACCACACCACGGTGCTCTACCCGACCAAGGGCGTCTCCGAGCTGACCCGCTTCACCCCGGAGAAGGTCGTCGAGAAGTACGGCCTGACCCCGGCCCAGTACCCCGACTTCGCGGCGCTGCGCGGCGACCCGTCGGACAACCTCCCGGGCATCCCGGGCGTCGGCGAGAAGACCGCCGCGAAGTGGATCAACCAGTTCGGGTCGTTCGCCGACCTGGTCGAGCGCGTCGACGAGGTCAAGGGCAAGGCCGGCCAGAACCTCCGCGACCACCTGGAATCGGTCAAGCTCAACCGCCGCCTCACCGAGCTGGAGCGGCAGGTCGAGCTTCCGAAGACCGTCACCGAGCTGGAGCGCGCCGCGTACGACCGCAAGGGCGTCGCGATGATCCTGGACACCCTGGAGATCCGTAACCCCTCCCTGCGCGAGCGGCTCTACGCCGTCGACCCCGGCGCCGAGGAGGCCGAGGCCACCCCCGTGGTGACGGACGGCGTCGAGCTGGACGGCACCGTCCTCGCCACCGGCGAGCTGGCCGGCTGGCTCGGCGAGCACGGCAGTGAGCCGCTCGGCGTCGCCACCGTCGGCACCTGGGCGCTGGGCACCGGCTCGGTCGCCGAGGTCGCGCTGGCCGCGCCCGATGGCAAGGCCGCGTGGTTCGACCCGGCCCAGCTCGACGAGGCCGACGAGACGGCGTTCGCCGGCTGGCTGTCCGACGCCGCGCGCCCCAAGGTGTTCCACAACGCCAAGAGCGCGATGCGCGTCTTCGCCGAGCACGGCTGGAGCGTCGCCGGCGTCGCCATGGACACCGCCCTCGCCGCCTACCTGGTCAAGCCGGGCCGCCGCTCCTTCGACCTGGACGCCCTGTCCCTCGAATACCTCCACCGCGAGCTGGCCCCCGCCGCGGCGGCCGACGGCCAGCTCGCCTTCGGCGCGGACGACGCCGCCGAGGCCGAGGCGCTGATGGTCCAGGCCCGCGCGGTCCTCGACCTGGGCGAGGCGTTCGAGGACCGGCTGACCGAGGTCGGCGCGGCGGAGCTGCTGCGCGACATGGAGCTGCCCACCTCCGCGCTGCTCGCCCGCATGGAGCGGCACGGCATCGCGGCCGACCGCGATCACCTCCACACGATGGAGCAGATGTTCGCGGGCGCGGTCCAGCAGGCCGTGAAGGAGGCGCACGCGGCGGCGGGCCGCGAGTTCAACCTCGGCTCGCCCAAGCAGCTCCAGGAGGTCCTCTTCGGCGAGCTGAACCTGCCCAAGACCAAGAAGACCAAGACCGGCTACACCACCGACGCCGACGCGCTGGCCTGGCTCGCGACCCAGACGGACAACGAGCTGCCGGTGATCATGCTCCGCCACCGCGAGCAGGCCAAGCTGCGCGTGACCGTCGAGGGCCTGATCAAGACGATCGCCGCGGACGGCCGCATCCACACCACGTTCAACCAGACGGTCGCGGCCACCGGCCGGCTCTCCTCCACCGACCCCAACCTGCAGAACATCCCGGTCCGTACGGACGAGGGCCGCGCGATCCGCCGCGGCTTCGTCGTCGGCGAGGGCTTCGAGTCCCTCATGACCGCCGACTACAGCCAGATCGAGCTGCGCGTCATGGCCCACCTCTCCGAGGACGCCGGCCTGATCGAGGCGTTCACCTCCGGTGAGGACCTGCACACCACCGCCGCCGCGCAGGTCTTCTCCGTGGAGCAGAGCGCGGTCGACGCGGAGATGCGCCGCAAGATCAAGGCCATGTCGTACGGGCTGGCGTACGGGCTCTCCGCCTTCGGCCTCTCCCAGCAGCTCAACATCGAGGCGGCCGAGGCCCGCACGCTGATGGACGCGTACTTCGACCGCTTCGGCGGCGTACGGGACTATCTGCGCCGCGTCGTCGACGAGGCGCGGGCGACGGGCTACACGGCGACGCTCTTCGGGCGCCGCCGCTACCTGCCCGACCTCAACAGCGACAACCGGCAGCGCCGGGAGGCCGCCGAGCGGATGGCGCTCAACGCCCCCATCCAGGGCACCGCCGCCGACATCGTCAAGATCGCCATGCTCAACGTCGACAAGGCACTGACCGAGGCGGGGCTGCGCTCCCGGATGCTGCTCCAGGTCCACGACGAAATCGTGCTGGAGATCGCGCCGGGCGAGCGGGCGAAGGCGGAGGAACTGGTCCGCCGCGAGATGGCCGACGCCGTGTCCCTTCGCGTCCCCCTGGGCGTCTCGGTGGGCTCGGGCCCGAACTGGGAATCAGCAGCCCACTGACCCAGCGCCCCGAAGGGGGCGCGAGGAACGGCGCGAGCAACCACGACGAACCCGCACCACGCACCACGACCGAGCGCCAGCGCCCCGAAAGGGGCGCGGGGAACTGCGCGAACAACCACAACGAACCCGCACTTCCGCACGACGACCGAGCGCCAGCGCCCCGAAAGGGGCGCGGGGAACGGCGCGAGCAACCACAACGAACCCGCACCACTCACCCCCAACCGAAAAGAGCCCCGGGCAGACCCGGGACCCCCGTCACTCAGGTGGCCCCCGCGAAAACGCCCCCACCCCCCACTCCCACGAGGATGCGGGCATGGGTATACGCACGCTCCACCACCGGACGGCCCCACCGCGGCCCGCCGCGGACGGGCCGCGCGAGCCGCTCCCGCCCGTCCCGGCCCTCTCCCCGGCCGCGAGCACCGCCCGTGTCCCCGCCACCCGCGCCTCGGCCGTCCGCCACGTCCGCCACGTCCGCCACGTACGCGACAGCCTCGGACGCCGACTCGGCCGCCGGCCCCCCGCCGCGCCGCGTCCCGCCTCCCGGACAGCGGCCTGGCGGTCCGGGACCGACCTCCTCCGCGGCTACCTGGCGCTGGCACTCACCCGGCTCCCGCGGTCCCGCCCCGACCGCACGATGACCCTCTTCGTCGCGACGGCCGCCCCCGTGGACGCCCGCGCGGCCGAGGGTGAACGGTGACCGGCCCCGGCATGACGGCTGAGCACCGCGCGGGCGACGCCGCGTTGCCAACCGGGGAAAAACGGGCGCGAACGGGTGCCCGAGCAAAGGAAGTTGTCGTAGGGTCGCCTGCGTCACCGTAGCGGTCGAACAGGCGCTCGCGGTTTTCTGGAACGATGCGGATACAACCCGCGGCGTCGGCCGATCGTCAGACCAGGGCGAGCACACGGCGGAGAGGGACGTTCGGGCGTCCATGGGAGGGGTTCACTCTATGGCGGCGCATTTCGGCAGGCGGTTGCGCAAGGGCGCGATGACCACCACGGTGGCGGCGGTCGCGGTGGCGGCCCTCTCCGCGTCCCAGGCTCCGGACGTCACGGCCGGCACCGACGGCAGACAGAGCACCGCCGACTCGGCGTCCTCGGCAGATCCGGGCACCGGCACCGGCACCGAGGACAGCGCCACCGGCAACTCGCCGTACTACACGGACCTCCCGCCGCTCGACAGCCCGGTCCCCTCGCCCTCCTCGACGGTCGGCACCCCCGTCACCCAGGGCTCGGCCGACGCGGGCATCCCCGCGACCGTCCTCGACGCCTACAAGAAGGCCGAGTCGGCGCTGCGCGCGGCCAAGCCCGGCTGCAACCTCCCGTGGGAACTGCTCGCCGCCATCGGCAAGGTGGAGTCGGGCCAGGCCCGCGGCGGCCAGGTCGACGCCGACGGCAACACCATCAGCCGCATCCTCGGCCCGCAGCTCGACGGCAACGGCTTCGCGGCCATCAAGGACACCGACAACGGCGTCTACGACGGCAACAGCAGCTACGACCACGCCGTCGGCCCCATGCAGTTCATCCCGTCCACCTGGGCCTGGGCGGGCCGCGACGGCAACGGCGACGGCAAGGCCGACCCCAACAACATCTACGACGCGGCCCTCTCCGCCGGCCACTACCTGTGCCGCTTCAGCTGGGACCTGTCCGACCAGAACGACCTCAACTCGGCCATCCTCAGCTACAACAACTCGACGGAGTACCTGAACACGGTCCTGTCGTGGCTGGAGTACTACCGCAAGGGCACCCACGAGATCCCGGACGGCACCGGCTCGCTGCCGGTGGGCCGCAGCGACGACTCCACCGCCCCGGCCACGCCCAGCACCTCCTCGCCCGGCCGCACGGATCCGTCCAGCGGCTCCAAGGGCGGCACCAAGACGCCGTCCACCGGGTCGCCGACCCCCTCGCCGTCCGACCCCACGACCCCGCCGTCCACGGGTTCGCCGTCGCCCACCGACCCGACGACGCCCACGCCGAATCCGACCCCGACCGACACCGTGGCCCGCCTGGAGAACGCCGGCACCGGCAAGCTCAGCGCCATGGCGGGCGACGCGTTCTCCGAGCGGATCAGCACCCGCGCGGAGACCTCGGCCGGCAAGGCGGTCGGCAAGGTACGGATCCGGTTCACGATCGTCGGGGACACCGACGCCACGTTCAGCACCGGCGAGAACGTCGCCACGATCGTCACCAACAGCTCCGGACTGGCCACCGCCCCGGCCCTGCGGGCGGGGGAGGAGACCGGCGACTTCCTCGTCCGGGCCGTGGTCGTCGGCCGCGCGATCGCCGGCGTCGACTACAAGGCCACCGTCACCGAGCGGGTCGCCGACTCCGTCGCCCGCACCGGCGACACGGCGCTGACGTGCACCCCGGGCGGGACGTTCGCCGAGCAGGTGGAGGTCAAGGCGACGTACAAGGACGCCGTCGCGGACAAGGTCGCGGTCACCGCCACGCTGGTCACCTCCGCCACCGACGCCGCGGTGAACGACAAGGGCCCCTACTTCAAGGACGCCGACGGCAACGCCGTGCGCACCCTGACCGGGCTCACGACCGACGCCAAGGGCCTGGTGAAGCTGCCGAAGCTGTACGCGGACGACACCGACGGCACGTTCGTACTGCGGATCACCACCGCGGGCGGCGCCACGCTCGACGTCGAGCTGACCGTCGAGGAAGCGGAGACGGCCACCCCCGACCCGTCGGAGAGCGCCACAGCTTAGGGACGCACCCGCGACGACGGCGGCGCCCCTCCACCCGGAGGGGCGCCGCCGTCGTCGTGTCCGCTCAGTCCCGCCGGGCGGCGAGCCGCGCGTTGGTGTACCGCGTGGGCTCCGCCCCGGCCGGGTCCTCGGGCCACGGATGCTTCGGATACCGGCCGCGCAGCTCCGCCCGCACGCCCTTGTACCCGTCCCGCCAGAACGAGGCGAGGTCCGAGGTGACCGCCGCCGGGCGCCCCGCGGGGGAGAGCAGATGGACCTGGAGCGGCACCCCGGCGACCTCGGGCGACCGCTCCAGCCCGAACATCTCCTGCAACTTCACCGCGAGGACCGGCCGGTCCGGATCGCCGTAGTCGACCCGGATCCCGGACCCACTGGGGACGGTGATCCGCTCCGGCGCCAGCTCGTCCAGCCGGGCCGCCTCCCCGGTCGCCCACGGCAGCAGCCGCGCCAGCGCCTGGCCGGCGTCGATCCGCGCGAGGTCCGCACGGCGCCGCGCGCGGCCCAGCTCCGGCTCCAGCCACTCGTCCACGCGCGCGTGCAGCGCCTCGTCGGACACGTCGGGCCACGGCGCACCGAGGTGCCGGTGCAGGAACGCCAGCCGCTGCCGCAGCCCGTCCGCCGCCGCGGACCGGCGCAGCAGCCCGAACCCCTCCAGCCGCAACCCCTCCAGCAGGGCCTCCCGTACGAGACCGGGGTCCGGGTCGCGCAGCGGACGGGCCGCCAGCTCGACGGCCCCGAGCCGCTCGACCCGCCGGGCCACGACGTCCCCGTCCGCCCAGCGGACCTCGTCCTCCTCCGTCAGCAGCGCGCCCGCCGCGCGCCGGGCGACGTCCTCGTCGACGGCCGCGCCGAGCAGTACGCGCGCGTGCCGCCGCCCCACCGGCCGGTCGGCCACGGCGACGGCGATCCAGGGAGCGCCCAGCAGCGCCGACCCCTCAGCCGGCTCCGCGCGGGTCCCGGACACCATGAGATACGACCCGCCGTCGGCCTTGGCGACCCGCTCGGGAAAGGCCAGAGCGGCGACGGTCCCGGCGAGCCACGCGTCCTCGCCACCACCGGGGCCAGGGGCACCATGGGCACCGCCCGAATCAACACCACCACTGGCACCCTCACCGGCACCGGCGGCACCACCGGCACCGGCAGCCCCGACAGCGTCGTCCGTATCGCCCCGTGCCCCCCGCACCCCCCGCAGCCTCCGCACCTCCGTCCGCCACCGTGCTCCGTACGCGTCGCCCCCGCGCCGGGCGGTCCGTACCGCGGTGACCAGGTCGTCGCCGTACTCCCGCGGCGGCTCCTCGCTCAGCAGGGCGACGACCTCCGCGACGCCGCCCGACCGGCCCGCGTCGAGCAGCGCGCGCCCCAGCCGGGGGTGGACGCCGAGCCGCGCGAGCCGCGCGCCCCGCGCGGTGGCCCGCCCTGCGGGATCGACGGCCCCCACGGCACCGAGCACCGACCGGGCCGCCGCCATCGCCCCGCCCGGCGGCGGATCGAGCAGCGCCAGCCCGGTGGCGTCCGGATCGCCCCAGCACGCCGCCTGGAGGGCGAACGCGGTCAGGTCGGCCACCTTGATCTCCGGCGCGGGGAACCGCGGCAGCCGCCCGTGCTCCGCCTCCGTCCAGCACCGGTACACCGTGCCCGGCGCCTCGCGCCCGGCACGGCCCGCCCGCTGCCGCGCCGCCGCGCGGGAGGCCCGTACGGTCGTCAGCGCGCTCAG
>NZ_JAVRHI010000187.1:0-66278 GCF_034105845.1 Streptomyces sp. CRN 30
CGCGCGGACCCACGGGCGTCAGGTTCCGTGGGTCCGCGCGCCACGCACCGGCCAGGGCGTGACCAGGTCCTACAGGTTGCCCCGCTTGGCCTGTTCCCTCTCGATCGCCTCGAACAGCGCCTTGAAGTTGCCCTTGCCGAAGCCCATGGAACCGTGCCGTTCGATCATCTCGAAGAAGACGGTCGGCCGGTCCTGGACCGGCTTGGTGAAGATCTGGAGCAGGTAGCCGTCCTCGTCCCGGTCCACCAGGATCTTCAGCTCGCGCAGGGTCTCCACCGGCACCCGCGTCTCACCGGCCCACTCCCCCAGCGTGTCGTAGTACGAGTCGGGCGTGTCCAGGAACTCGACGCCGGCCGCGCGCATGGTGCGTACCGTCCGCACGATGTCGTTCGTGTTCAGGGCGATGTGCTGGACGCCGGCGCCGCCGTAGAACTCGAGGTACTCGTCGATCTGCGACTTCTTCTTGCCGACGGCGGGCTCGTTGATGGGGAACTTGACCTTGAGGGTGCCGTCGGCGACGACCTTGGACATCAGCGCGCTGTACTCGGTGGCGATGTCGTCGCCCACGAACTCCTTCATGTTCGTGAAGCCCATGACCTTGTTGTAGAACCCGACCCATTCGTTCATCCGGCCGAGCTCGACGTTGCCCACGCAGTGGTCGACGGCCTGGAAGGTGCGGTGGGCGGGCGGCTCGACGATCGGGTCGGCGGCGGCGTAGCCCGGCAGGTAGGGGCCGTCGTAGCCGGTGCGTTCGACGAGGGTGTGGCGGGTCTTCCCGTACGTGGCTATCGCGGCCAGGACGACGGTGCCGTGCTCGTCCTTGATCTCGTACGGCTCGGTGACCGGGCGGGCGCCGTGCTCGACCGCGTAGGCGAAGGCGGCGCGCGCGTCGGGCACCTCGATGGCGAGGTCGACGACGCCGTCGCCGTGCGCGGCCACGTGGTCGGCGAGGAAGTGGCCCCGGTCGGTGGCGGGCTTGACGACGGAGGTGAACACGAAGCGCGCGGAGCCGTTCTCCAGCACGTAGGACGCGGTCTCGCGGCTGCCGTTCTCCGGTCCGGAGTAGGCGACCAGCCGCATGCCGAAGGCGGTGGAGTAGTAGTGCGCGGCCTGCTTGGCGTTGCCCACGGCGAAGACGACCGCGTCCATTCCCTTGACCGGGAAGGGGTCTGCCTGCCGTGCGGTGTCGGGAGTGTGGTCTGTGGTCTGCGTCATACGTGAAGCCTCGCCCGGCCCGCGCAAGGTGCGCAATAGTTCGCGTGATCGCTGGGCACTGTGTACGGCGGAGGGCGCGTTCCGCCGGGCTTTCTGTACAGGATGACCACCACTGAGGACGACGCGGAGGCTGCCGTGGGGATCGATCGTCTGGACGGACGGATCATCGTGCTGCTGGCCCGGGAGCCGCGGATCGGCGTCCTGGAGATGTCCCGGCGGCTCGGGGTGGCGCGGGGCACGGCGCAGGCCCGGCTGGAGCGGCTTCAGTCGAATGGCGTCATCCGCGGATTCGGTCCGCAGGTGGAGCCGGCGGCCCTGGGCTACCCGGTGACGGCGTTCGCGACGCTGGAGATCCGGCAGGGCCAAGGGCCGGACGTGCGGGAGCACTTGGCGACCGTGCCGGAGGTGCTGGAGCTGCACACGACGACCGGCAGCGGGGACATGCTGTGCCGGCTGGTGGCCCGTTCGAACGCGGATCTCCAGCGGGTGATCGACCGGGTCGTCGGTTTCGATGGGATCGTCCGGGCCGCCACCGCGATCGTCATGGAGAACCCCGTCCCGCTGCGGATCATCCCGCTGGTGGAACAGGCGGCCCGGGAGCCCTAGCACTCGTGTTCGGCCTGCCCGAGACCGGAGGTGACCGCGTGAACTTCTGGGACTACCTGGGCAACCGGCACGAGCAGCTTCTGATGGACGCGTACCAACACGCCAGCGCGGTCTTCCAGTGCATGGTCCTGGCGACCGTGATCGGGGTGCTGATCGGGGTCGTCACCTACCGCAGCGGCTGGGCGTCGGGGCTGGCCACGACCGGTACGTCGGTCATCCTCACCGTTCCGTCGCTGGCCATGATCGGTCTGCTGATCCCGGTGGTGGGCCTGGGCGTACCGCCGACCGTCGTCGCGCTGACCCTGTACGGGCTGCTGCCCATCGTGCGGAACTGCATCGTGGGCCTGCGCGGGGTCGACCCCTCGCTGGTCGACGCGGCGACGGGCATCGGGATGTCGCGGCTCGCCCGGCTGGTGCGGGTGGAGCTGCCGCTGGCCTGGCCGCCGATCCTCACCGGCATCCGGATCTCCACGCAGATGCTGATGGGCATCGCCGCGATCGCCGCGTACGCCTCCGGGCCCGGCCTCGGCAACGAGATCTTCCGCGGTCTCGGCTCGCTCGGCAGCAGCAACGCGCTCAACCAGGTGCTCGCCGGCACGCTCGGGATCGTCGTCCTCGCGCTGCTGTTCGACGCCGTCTATGTGCTCGTCGGGCGGCTGACCATCCCGAGGGGGACCCGTGTCTGAGACGTCCGCGCCCCCCGGGGAGGACTCCCCCACCGGCGCCACCATCGAGCTGGAGAACCTCACCAAGCGGTATCCGGGCAGCGCGCAGCCGTCCGTCGACTGCGTGAACATGGAGATCAGGGCCGGGGAGACGGTGATCTTCGTCGGCCCGTCCGGCTGCGGCAAGTCCACCACCCTGAAGATGATCAACCGGCTGATCGAGCCGTCGAGCGGCCGCATCCGCATCAACGGCGAGGACGTCACCGACATGGACCCGGTGCGGCTGCGCCGGAAGATCGGGTACGCCATCCAGTCGTCCGGGCTGTTCCCGCACATGACGGTCGCCCAGAACATCGCCCAGGTGCCGAGGATGCTGGGCTGGCCGAAGGCACGGATCAGGGACCGGATCGAGGAGATGCTGGACCTGGTCGGACTGGACGCGGCGGAGTTCCGCGGCCGCTACCCGCGCCAGCTCTCCGGCGGCCAGCAGCAACGCGTGGGCGTGGCCCGGGCGCTCGCCGCCGATCCGCCGGTGCTGCTGATGGACGAGCCGTTCGGCGCGGTGGACCCGATCACCCGCGACCACCTCCAGGACGAGCTGATCCGGCTCCAGCGCGAGCTGCACAAGACGATCGTGTTCGTCACCCACGACTTCGACGAGGCGATCAAGCTGGGCGACCGGATCGCCGTCCTGCGGGAGCGGTCGCACATCGCGCAGTTCGACACCCCCGAGGCGATCCTCACCAACCCGGCGGACGACTTCGTGTCCGGTTTCGTGGGCGCGGGCGCCGCCCTGAAACGGCTCAACCTCACCCGGGTCGGCGAGGTCGAGATCACCGACTACCCGACGGTGACCGTGGACGACCCCCTGCAGGAGATCTTCGGCAGGCTCCGCGGCAGCGGCACCAACGAGATCCTGCTGCTGGACAAGCGGGGCCGCCCCTACAAGTGGCTGCGGCGCGGTGACCTGATGCGCGCCCGCGGTTCGCTGGCGCGGGCGGGGACGCTGGTGCACGACACGGTGACCCGGGACGCCACGCTGCACGACGCGCTGGAGGCGGTGCTCACCGACGCCACGGGGCGGGTGGCGGTGACGGGGCGGCGCGGCGAGTACACGGGCGTGGTCGACATGGAGACGCTGATGAACTCGGTGCACGAACTGCTGGAGGCCGACCGGCTCGACGCGCTGGCCCACCAGCACGACCTGGAGGAGGCGAGGGCCCAGCAGACGCACACGGAGCAGGAGGGCTCGACCGACGGGGAGGAGAGGGCGTGAGGGGCCCCGGGACCAGGCGCGCCGAGGAGCTCGACGACCGGGGCGACGGCGCCCCGGAGGACACGTCGGCCGAGGAGGCCGACGTGCGTGACGTCGGACCGCCCGCCGTCCGTCCGCGCCGGGTCACCTGGCAGAAGCTGACCCTGCTGCCCGCGGTGCTGGTGGTGCTGCTCCTCGTCACCTGGCTGTGGTTCCGGCAGGCGGATCTGGACCCGATCTCCCGCAACGCGCTCTCGGGCGGCCAGGTGGCGAAGGCACTGCGCCAGCACGTCGAGCTGACCGTGATCTCCACCGTCTTCGTGCTGGTCATCGCGATCCCGCTGGGCGTGCTGCTCACCCGCCCGGCCTTCCGCCGGGCCACCCCGGTGGCGATGGCGCTCGCCAACACGGGCCAGGCGGCCCCGGCGATCGGCCTGCTGTCCCTGCTGGTCATCTGGCTCGGTACGGGACGCCTGGCGGCCCTGATCGGCATCATCGCCTACGCGGTCCTGCCGGTGCTCTCCAACACCATCGCCGGGCTGAAGGCCAACGAACCCACCCTGCTGGAGGCCGCCCGTGGCATCGGCATGTCCCCGTTCGGTGTGCTGACCCGGATCGAGCTCCCCCTCGCCGTACCGCTCATCCTCGCGGGCGTGCGCACCGCGCTCGTGCTGAACGTGGGCACGGCGACGCTGGCCACGTTCGGCGGGGGCGGCGGACTCGGCGTGCTGATCACCACCGGGATCACCAACCAGCGCATGCCCGTCCTGGTGCTCGGCTCGATCCTCACGGTCGCCCTGGCGCTGCTGGTGGACTGGCTGGCCTCGCTGGCCGAGGTGCTGCTGCGGCCCCGGGGTCTGGAGGCGGGCTCGTGAGGCGGGGGTGCGTACGGTCCGCCGTCGCCGTCACGGCGTCGGTGGTCCTGGCGGCCGGGTGCGGGCTGCACAGCGGGTCCCCGATGACGGACGACGTACGACCGGGCACCGTCGGACGGGGCGAACCGCTGAAGGGCGCCGCTCTGACGGTGACGTCGAAGTCTTTCACCGAGAGCCTGGTACTCGGCGCGATCATGGGCATCGCGTTCCAGGCGGCCGGCGCGGACGTCCTGGACCGTACGGGCATCCAGGGGTCGATCGGCGCGCGGGAGGCCGTGCGGACCGGGGACGCGGACGCCATGTACGAGTACACGGGCACGGCGTGGATCACCTACCTGGGCCACAGCGAACCCCTCACCGACCCGCGCCGGCAGTGGGAGGCGGTGCGCGACGCGGACGCGAAGGAGGGCCTGACCTGGCTGGAGCCGGCCGCCCTCAACAACACCTACGCCCTCGCCATGAACAAGGCCAACGCCGAGAAGTACGGCACGCGCACGCTCTCCGACGTGGCCGCGCTCAGCAGGTCGGACCCCGGAGCCGTGACCCTGTGCGTGGAGAGCGAGTTCGCCAACCGCGCGGACGGGCTGCCGGGCATGCAGGAGGCGTACGGGATGCGGCTGCCCGCCGGGAACCGTACGCAGATGGACACCGGCATCGTCTACACCCAGGCGTCGAAGGGCAGCTGCACCTACGGGGAGGTGTACACCACGGACGGGCGCATCAGCTCGATGGACCTGGTGGTGATGGAGGACGACAGGAAGTTCTTCCCCAACTACAACGCGACCCCCATGATCAACTCCGACACGTACCGGCGGCATCCGGAGGTGGCCGAGGTGCTGGCCCCCATCACCAGGAAGCTCGACAACGACGTGGCCCGGACGCTGAACGCCCGGGTGGACGTGGACGGCCAGGATCCGCATCAGGTGGCGCTGGAGTGGATGGTGGAACAGGGGTTCGTAGTGGAGGAGGACTGAGGGCGGTGCTCCGTGCGGGGCCCGCCCGGAGGGAACGGCCGCTCAGCAGCTGGGGACCGACCCCTCGCCCTTCTCCAGGGCCACCAGTGAGCTGACGGCGCCCTTCAGGGTCGTCACCGGGATGAGGCGCAGCCCGTCGGGGAGGTTGGACTGCGCGTCCGAGCACTCCGCCCGCGGGACCAGGAACACGGTGGCGCCGTCCCGGCGCGCGGCCTGGGTCTTGAGGGGCACCCCGCCGACCGGGCCGACGGTGCCGTCGGTGTCGATCGTCCCCGTGCCGGCGATGACACGGCCGCCGGTGAGGTCGCCGCCGCGGCCGTCGCCGTCCAGCTTGTCGATGATGCCGAGCGCGAAGAGCAGGCCGGCGCTGGGGCCGCCGACGTCGGACATCTCCAGGGTGACCTCGACGTCGTCACCGTCCTCGCCCAGGTACGAGAGCGCCGCCCGGGTCGCCAGGTCCTGGGACTCCTTCATCTCCGCCTGGTTGTACCGCGCGATCTCCTCGGCGTCGCCGCCGCTCGGGTAGACCGAGTCGCGCGGCATTACCGCCCGGTCCGTGCGGAACCAGCCGTCGAGCACGTCGGTGAGGCCCACGCGCGCCTCGTACCCGGTCGCCTCGATCGTCGTCATCCGCAGCTGCCCGCTCGTCTCCCGGGTCGCCGCGCCGTCGATGGTGATCACCGGGGCGCCCTTCTTCTCGCCCAGGACATCCGCCGTCAGGCCGGGCTGCGCCAGGGAGAACGGCAGTGGCGCGAACGCGGCAGCGGCGAGCAGGGCCACGACCGGCGCGGCGCAGACGGCGACGGCCCGGGAGCGGGGAAGCCGGGAGAGACGAGAGATCACGGGGTCAATCTAACGCGCGGGCGACCGGCCGCCGCCTGCCGGTCGTGCCACGGGGCCGGGCGGCCCGCGGATCCGGTCAGTTCACGTCCACGTCCGCGAAGGCGTCCAGCATCCGTGTCAGCACCCTTATGCAGGTGTCCACGTCCGCGCCGGTCAGGTCGCCGTCCACCTTCTTGAGCAGCGCGCTCTCGCGGGCGATCACCGTGTCGATGGCCGTGCGCCCTGCGCCGGTCAGCCGGATCAGCGAGGACCGCTGGTGCGCGGGGTTGGGGACGGCCTCCACGAAGTCGTGGGCCGCCGCCTCGTTCACCATGCGCTGCACGAACTGCCGGCTGATCGCCTGGGCGCGGCCCATCTGCGGGACGGTCATCGGCCCGTGCGTGCGCAGGAGGTCCAGAACGGCGCGCACGCCGACCGACAAGCCCTCGAGCGGTTCATTGAGCTCCACTTTGCGCGTCACGCGCCGGTACAGGGGGCCGAGCACGGCGAACACCTCGTACAGGCGGGGAGCGAGGTCGTCGGGCGGGAGGGGGGCGTCCTGGTCGGTACTCACCGGAACAGGATGACACCTTGGTTGCCAAGTCGGGGGACTGATGACACCTTGGTTGTCATGACACTGGATGCCGCTCACTCCGAGACGCACACGTTCGCCTCCCACGACGGCCCCCTCGCCTACCGCGACACCGGGGAGGGCCCACCGCTCGTACTGCTGCACAGCGGCTTCGTCGACCACCGCGCGTGGGACGCCCAGATCCCCGTGTTCGCCCGGGACCACCGCGTGATCGCGCCGGACGCGCGCGGGCACGGCCGGTCCGCCAACGCGAGCAAGCCGTTCCGGCCGACGGACGACCTGGCCGCGCTGCTGCGCCACCTGGACGTCGGCCCCGCGGTCCTGGTCGGCGTGTCGATGGGAGCCGGCACCGCGGTCGACACCGCGCTGGAGCACCCCGATCTCGTGCGCGCGCTCGTCGTCAGTGGCGCGGGGACCCACGAACCCGAGTACTCGCACCCCTGGACGCTGGAGCTCAACGCCCGGTGGGCCCGCGCCATGGCGGCCGGTGACGTCGAGGGCTGGCTCGACGCGTTCGCGCTCGCCGTATCCGGTCCGCACCGCGCGCTCGACGACGTCGATCCCGACATCGTGCGGAAGGTGCGGGAGATGGCGTGGGGCACGATCTCCAAGCACACCGCCGGTGAGACCGACTGGACCGTCCCCGTGACCGACACCTGGGCCAGGGCCGCGGGCATCACGGTCCCCGTCCTCGCCGTCAACGGGGCCCTCGACGCGGCCGACCTCATCGGCAACGCGGAGCGCCTGGTGGCCACGGTCGCGGGCGAGAGCCGTACGGTGACGCTGCCGGACACCGGCCACTATCCGCACATGGAGCGGCCGGAGGCGTTCAACGCGGTGCTGCTGGAGTGGCTGGCGTCGCTCGACGCGTGAGGGGCCGGAGAGGGCGGGCCGCCCGGCTCAGCGCAGCGCCTCGGCGACTTCCTTCGCCGCGTCGACCACGCGCGGGCCCACCCGCTCCGGTACGGCGTCCGCCAGCATGACCACGCCGACACTGCCCTCGACGCCGGTCACCCCCAGCAGGGGGGCGGCGGCCCCGCTGGCCCCCGCCTCCAGCTCGCCCTGGGTGAGCGTGTAGCCGGGCTCGGCGACCGGCTGCCGCCGGGCCTCGAGGATGGCGCGGCCGGCGGCGCCCCGGTCCAGGGGGTGGCGGAAGCCGGGGCGGTAGGCCACGTGGTAGTCGGTCCAGGTCGGCTCGACGACCGCGACGGCCAGCGCGTCGGCGCCGTCGACGAGGGTGAGGTGCGCCGTCGCCCCGATGTCCTCGGCCAGCGACCGCAGCGCCGGCAGCGCGGCCTCCCGGACCAGGGGGTGCACCTGGCGGCCCAGCCGCAGGACACCGAGGCCGACCCGGGCCCGGCCGCCCAGGTCACGGCGGACGAGTGCGTGCTGTTCCAGGGTGGCCAGCAGCCGGTACACGACGGTCCGGTTGACGCCGAGCCGGTGGGACAGCTCGGTCACGGTCAGGCCGTGGTCGGTGTCGGCGAGCAGTTTCAGGACGCGCAGTCCCCTGTCGAGGGTCTGGGAGGTCTCCGCGGTCACGACGCCCACTCCTTCGTGGTGAGGGCGGCGGCCTCCGTCGCGGCGGATGCACCGCCGGTCCCGTCGGCGACGCGCTTCGAAGGCCGCCGGTCGGCTGAACCCGGACTCGGTGCTCCCCGGGCGGAGTCGCTTCACGGCTGGGCTCCGCGGCGGCGCTGCCACGGGGCGTAAGCGTGTGGTGACAGTAGCGAGTGGGTCCGCTCAGCGGAAGTCTCCGTCCAGAATCCGGTCACACCACCGTACGGATCACTGCCGTTCGTCCCGGTATACGACAGGGCGCGCGGTGCTCGACACAAGCACCACGCGCCCTCACACGCCTCACGCGCTCTCGCACGCCCCCACGCCTCCGCGGGCGTCACCGTCACCGCATCCGGGTCGCCCACTCCTGCACCTTGGCGATGCGCTGGCTCAGCTGACCCGCCGTGGCCTCCGCGCTCGGCGGTCCACCGCACACCCGGCGCACCTCGTTGTGGATGACCCCGTGCGGCTTGCCCGACTGGTGCGAGTACGCGCTGACCATGGTGTTCAGCTTCTTGCGCAGCTCCAGCAGCTCCTTGTGGGTGACGACGGGCCGCCGCTCGGCCGGCAGCTCCACCAGGTCGGCCTCGGAGTCGGGCTTCTTCTTGCTGTGGGCGATCTGGCGGGCCTGCCGCTTCTGCAGCAGCAGCTGCACCTGGTCGGGCTCCAGCAGCCCCGGGATGCCGAGGTAGTCCTGCTCCTCCTCGCTGCCCGGGTGCGCCTGCATGCCGAACTCGGCGCCGTTGTACATCACCCGGTCGAAGACGGCGTCGGACTCCAGCGCCTCGAAGGGCAGCATGTCCTGGTCGCCGGTGTCCTCGTCCTGCTCCCGCTCGGCCTCCTTGAGGAGCTTCTCCTCCTCCGCGTACGGGTCCTCCTCGCCGCCCTTCTTGGGCTTGTCGAGGACGTGGTCCCGCTCCCGCTCCATCTCGTTGGCGAAGGAGAGCAGGTCCGGCACGGTCGGCAGGAAGACGGAGGCCGTCTCGCCGCGCCGCCGGGACCGTACGAAACGGCCGACGGCCTGGGCGAAGAAGAGCGGCGTGGAGATGGTGGTGGCGTACACCCCGACCGCGAGCCGCGGCACGTCGACGCCCTCGGACACCATGCGGACCGCGACCATCCACCGGTCGTCGCCGGCACTGAACTGGTCGATGCGGTCGGAGGCCCCGCTGTCGTCCGACAGCACCAGGGTCGCACCGTGCCCGGTGATCTCCCGGATCAGCTTGGCGTACGCGCGCGCCGAGTCCTGGTCGGAGGCGATGACGAGCGCCCCCGCGTCCGGGATGGCCTTCCTGACCTCGGTCAGCCGCTGGTCGGCGGCGCGCAGCACGCTGGACATCCACTCGCCCCGCGGATCCAGCGCCGTACGCCAGGCCTGGCTGATGGCGTCCTTGGTCATGGGCTCGCCGAGCCGGGCCTCGATCTCGTCGCCCGCCTTGGTGCGCCAGCGCATGTTGCCGCTGTAGGAGAGGAAGATGACCGGCCGGACGACGTTGTCGGCGAGGGCGGACCCATAGCCGTACGTGTAGTCGGCGGAGGACCGCCGGATCCCGTCGGACCCCTCCTCGTACGCCACGAAGGGGATCGGGTTGGTGTCCGACCGGAAGGGCGTACCCGTGAGGGCGAGCCGGCGGGTGGCGGGCTCGAATGCTTCGAGACACGCCTCACCCCACGACTTCGAGTCACCGGCGTGGTGGATCTCGTCCAGGATGACGAGGGTCTTGCGCTGCTCGACGCGGTTGCGGTGCAGCATGGGCCGCACGCCGACGCCCGCGTACGTCACGGCGACGCCGTGGTACTCCCGGCCGAGCGGCCCCGCGCTGTACTCGGGGTCCAGCTTGATCCCCACCCGCGCGGCGGCCTCCGCCCACTGCTTCTTCAGGTGCTCGGTCGGTGCGACCACGGTCACCTGCTGCACGACGTGGTGGTGCAGCAGCCAGGAGGCCAGCGTCAGCGCGAAGGTCGTCTTGCCGGCGCCGGGCGTGGCCACGGCGAGGAAGTCACGCGGCTGCTGCTGGATGTACCTCTCCATCGCCCCCTGCTGCCAGGCACGCAGCTTGCCGGCGGTGCCCCAGGGAGCGCGGCCGGGGAAGGCGGGAGAGAGGTGGTGCGATGTCGGGGTGCTGGGGGCGGTGGTAGTCACGGTCTCCGGGTCTATGGGGGTAGAGCGGCTCGGTCACGTATGACAACCGGGCCACCCTACCGGCGCCGGGGAGACGGTCCGGCGTGAACGACGCGGGGTGTGAGGTGGATGGGATCCACCTCACACGGGGACGCGGTCAGCGCGCGAAGCGCGGGAGCTGGGCGGCGATCTTGGGTACGTCCAGGGCCCCCTGGCAGACGTCCAGCACGAATGTCTCGGCCTCGTCCACATCGAAGCCGGCGTCCAGGGGATGCCCGTTCAGGTGCAGGAAGACCCAGGTCGCGTACCAGGCGATGCGCTTGTTCCCGTCGACGAGGGCGTGGTTGCGGGCGAGGGACTCCATCAAGGCCGCAGCCTTCTGCCACACGTCCGGATAGGCGTCCTGTCCGAACACGCTCGACTGCGGGCGGGCGAGTGCCGAGTCCAGGAGCCCGTAGTCGCGCACCTCGGCCACCCCCAGCCGCTCGGTCAGGTTCAGCAGCTGGGGCAGCGCGAGGTAGTGCATCAGGCGAGCCTCTTGTTCAGCTCGGCGCTGACCTTCAGCACGTGGTCGGCCGCTTCGTCGAACAGCCGCGAGTGTTCGTTTATGGCTGCCATCACCGCGTCGTGCGCGAAGGTCTGCATGCTGCGCCCCTCCGCTGCCGCGCGCTCGCGCAGCGCGTCCAGTTCCTCGTCCGTGAATCGCAGGTTCAGTCCGGCCATACTTCAACGGTACCGTCCGGTACCACCTGGTGTCAGCGGGATACCGCCCGCACCCTAGTGGTCACCCACGCCCCCACCAGCGCCACCACCGCCATCGGCAGGAACACCGCCGCGAAGGCCGCCGGGTGGGAACCCGTCGCGGCGTCGGCCGTGGTCACCGCGTGGCCCGCCGCGCCGCCCCCGAGGGCGGCGAAGGCGGCGCCGCCCGCGGCGAGGAGCAGCACGTTGGACAGCCCGTCGGAGATCTGCAGCGCGGCGGAGTTGTTGCCCGCCTGCTCCGGCGCGGAGAGCTTGAGCAGCAGCACGCTCGTGGAGGAGATCACGAGCCCCATCCCGAGGCAGCCGAAGCCCCAGGCCACGGCCACGGTCCAGACCGGCACCGCCTCGATGAGCACGCTCGGCGCGGTGGCGATCGCCGCGGCGACCAGCACCATCCCGGCCGTCATCAGCCGCTCCCGGTACGGCTCCACGCGCGGCCGCGACTGCACGTACGAGCCCAGCGCCCAGGTGGCCCCGCCGGCCGCCAGCGACAGCCCGGCGAGCGTCGGCGACAGCCCCCGCTGGGTGACCAGCATCAGCGGTACGAAGGACTCGGCCGCGATGAACGACCCGGCCGCCACCCCGCGCAGCAGCACCACGGAGGGCAGCCCGCGCGCCGCCCGGTAGGTGCCGCGCGGCAGCAGCCCCAGCACCGCAGGGACGAGCAGCGCGGCACCCGCCACGAGCGGCACGACCGACAGCCACCGCAGGTCCTGCGCGGCGTACTGGAGCAGCGCCGCGCCGATCGAGATCGCGAACGCGAGACGGATGCGGCGCCGGTCGAAGGGGGCGGGCACGGCGCCGTCGGGCGGCCCGGAGGCCAGCCGCCGTATCTGCGGCAGCGCGAGCCCCAGCGGCAGCAGCACCAGTACCGGGATGCCGAGGAACACCCACCGCCAGCCCAGGTGCTCGGTCACCGCGCCCGCGGCGAGCGGGCCGATCACGGACGGCAGCACCCAGCACGCCGCGAACGCCGCCATGATCGCCGGCTGGAGCTTCGGCGGGTAGGCCCGCCCCACGACCACGTACAGCGCGACGATCACCAGTCCGCCGCCGAGCCCCTGCACGGCCCGGCCGAGGATGAACATCCACATCACCGAGGCGGTCCCGGACAGCAGCAGCCCCACCCCGAAGGCGGCGATCCCGGTCGCCAGGGACCCGAGCGGCCCCTTCCGGTCCGACCACTGCCCGGCGAGCACCATCCCGAACAGGCTCGTCGTGAAGTACCCCGAGAACGCGAACGCGTACAGCGACACCCCGTCCAACTCCCGCGCCGCCACCGGCATCGCCGTCCCCACGGCCGTCGCCTCGAAGGCGATCAGCAGCACGACGGAGACGATGCCGATGCTGAGGGCACGGTAGGAACGGCCGAGCACACCCTCACGCTCGGTGGTGGTGACGGTGGGGACGGGCGCGGGTTCGGCCGCTTCAGCCTCGTTCGCCTCGTTCACCTCGTTCGCCTCGTTCGCCTTGTCCGCCTTGTCCGCCTTGTCCGCGACGTCTGTGTCACGTGGTTCACGGGTGCTCATGGACGTCAGGGTAAGGGTCGCTGACGGCGTTGACTCCTGTCGGAGGTCGCCGTTCCCGCGGGACCTTGGTCCTACGACTGCGGGCTCGTCCCACGCTCGCCCCCCGCTCACTCCGCTCCCCGTTCATGAACGGCGTGTGGCAGTCGCATTGCACGCCGCCCGGAGTCCTTGAGCCGCCGCACGGCCCCGCCTACCGTCGAGTCATCGAGTTCGGAGCGGTCGACCGCTTCCGCTCCCGGCCCGGCCGTGTGCCCGAGTGGTTCAGGGGCTCGCCTGCAAAGCGAGTTACGTGGGTTCGATTCCCGCCACGGCCTCCGCATCGGCTTCGCCTCGGCTCCGTCCCGGCCGAGAAGGGTGGCGCCCCTCCTGGGGTGCCACCCTTTCGTTTGGCCTGGTCAGGCGGCGGGAAGGCGGCGACAGCACAGCCCGGCCCCTCAGTAACATGTACCTGCACATGTTTGCGACGGCTCGGCATGTGATGTCCCGGAAAGGCGGCACGGTGACCCTCGACGCGCTCCCGCCCACGCCGCCGGACTCATGGCACACGGCCGACGAGCCACCCCGCCGTCAGGAACGCATCCGCGCCTCCTGGACCCGCTGCGCGGAACGCGGTCTCGCGGTCGACCTCCTCCGCGTTCCTTTCCGCGCCGACATAGATGACGAGTCGCCACTGGTTCGCTGCGCGTCACCGGTGCTGGCGGCTTTGAGGTCGACCCTCGCCAACGAGCCGATAGCCATCCTGCTGTCGGACCGGTCCGGTCTCGTTCTCAGCCGGGAATGCGACGATCCGGCATTCGTGAAAGCACTGGACGACGTCACCCTGACGCCGGGCGCCACCTATTCGGAGGAAGCCGTCGGGACGAACGGCTTCGGTCTCGCCCTCGCGGACGACCGGGTGTCACTCGTGGCCTCCCAGGATCATTACAATTCGTCGTTGCGTGACTACACATGCGCCGGAGCGCCGATTCACGATCCCGTCGACGGGAGGATCGTGGGAGCGCTCAGCCTGACCGTCTGGTCGAGCACCCCCGATGACCTGCTGCCGGCCCTTGCCGCGCAGACGGCGATGAACATCGAGGCGCAGTTCACCGGCCGATCCGGAGCGGGCCACGGCTGCGACCGACTGAAGCACCGACTGACGCGCATCGAGACGCTGGAGCGCGACGCGATCCAGGAAGCGCTGACCCGCACCGGCGGCGATGTCGGCGGCGCCGCGGCTGATCTCGGCATTTCCCGGGCGACCGTGTACCGCCGCATCAAGTACTACGGAATCCGGAAAATGCGGGAGTCCCTGTAGCCGGTCTTCGCAACGACGCTCGCGCAGGGGCGCCGAAGTGCGTCGACCGGAGAACGCCCGCACGCTATAGCTGAGCGCGTACCGTCACTGTTCCGTCCACCCTTGTTCGTCTCAATCTGAGAATCGCGACTTTCCGGCCCGGCTGATTCTTGTCGTTCCTGGAAATCGAGTCCTAGCCTTCAGGCGGCATCGCCTCATGCAAGAGCCGAAAGAGCCGCACAAGCCGTACTCACCACCAGGAGATTCCATGACGCGCGCGCTCCGTACCGTCATCAGCCCCGGCCGGTACGTCCAGGGCAGGGGAGCGATACACCAGCTCGGTGACTACCTGAAGCCGCTCGGGTCGACACCGCTGATCATCGCCGACGACCTGGTGTGGGGCCTGGTCGGGCACGACGTCGAGGCCTCGCTGAAGTCGGCCGGGCTCCCCGTCGTACGTGAGCGGTCCCTGGGAGTACCGAGCGCCGGTGAGGTGGACCGGCTCGTCGAGGCCATCAAGGCCGCCGGGGCCGATGTGGCGGTGGCCGTGGGTGGCGGCAGCACCATCGACGCGGTCAAGGCCGCCGGCCACCTCGCCGGGATCCGCTGGGCCAACTGCCCGACCGTCGCCTCCACCGACGCGCCCTGCAGCGCGCTCTCCGTCATCTACACCGAGGGCGGCGAGTTCGAGGAGTACCGGTTCTTCCCCCGTAACCCCGACCTCGTCCTGGTCGACTCCCAGGTGGTCGCCAACGCGCCCGTCTCCACGCTCGTCGCCGGGGTGGGGGACGCCCTCGCCACCTGGCTGGAGGCCCGCGCCACCGCACGGTCGAACTCGGCGACGATGGCCGGCGGCCTGCCCACGCTCACCGGCACCGCGCTCGCCCAGCTGAGCTGGGACATCCTCTGGGAGAACGCGCTCCCCGCGATCGACGCGGTCAAGGACAACACGGTGACCCCCGCCGTGGAGAAGGTCATCGAGGCCAACACGCTGCTGTCGGGTCTGGGGTTCGAGTCCGGCGGCCTGGCCGCCGCCCACGCGATCCACAACGGCCTCACCGCGGTCCCGAACACCCACGGCCTGGCGCACGGCCAGAAGGTGAACATCGGCTCCCTCACCCAGCTCGTCCTGGAGGGCGCGCCGGCCGGTGACATCCGCGAGTTCATCGAGTTCACGACCCGGGTCGGCCTGCCCACCACCCTCACCGAGGTCGGACTGACGGTCGACGACGAGGCGGCCCTGACCAAGGTCGCGGACGCCGCCACGGCCGAGGGCGAGACGATCCACTCCATGCCCTTCGAGGTCCGCGGCGAGGACGTGGTCAGCGCCCTCAAGTCCATCGAGCGCCTCGCCGTACGGGTCCGCAGCGACGCCGGCCTCCCCGCCCCGGTGCGCCACGAGGCTCACTGAGAGCCTGTGCCATATCCCCGGTCGGATCAGCGCGCGGCGTCTGGTGCGTGCGATCGCAAGGCGCCGGAGCGTCCTCAATGGGGGTCCCCCCGGGCCGTTCAGGCCTGGGGGAGGAGCTATTAGGGCGTTTCGGTAACGCGGCGAGCGTGCGTGCCAGGCGTCGCGCGCCCGGCCGGGGATATGGCACAGGCTCTGAGACGCCTGCCGCACGCCGGCCTCACTCAGCCGCGCCGTCGCGGGTGCGCTGGTAGTGCCGCCTGGCCTTCATTCTGTTGCCGCAGACGGCCATGGAGCACCACCGGGCCTTGTTGGTCCTGCTCCGGTCGAGGAGGAACAGGCGGCACTCCGGGTTGGCGCACGGGCGCAGTCGGCCGGGCTTCTCCTCCTGCAACGCGAACCAGGTGAGGACCGGTTCCACTGCCAGCCGGCGCTCCGCGGGGGCGTCCAGTTCCCAGGTCACGCCCTCGGGGGAGACGTGCGGTCGGTACCGGACGCCTTCGAGGAGCGGGGCCAGTGACGCGACCGGCCGGCCGCCGCCCACCACGGCCTGGAGGGCGTCGCGCGCCCGCACGAGGTGCCTGCGCTCCTCGCCGCTGCCGTTGCCGCCGTGCGCCCGCTGCCACGCCGCGGCCGCTTCGGGATCCGCCAACTCGTCCCGGACCGCTCCCGTTCCGTCGATCACCGGTGTGGTGTTGAGAAGCGCCAGCAGCATGTCCTGCCGCCCTGGATCGAACATGACCGACATCCCCTAACCGGACTGGAGTGCGTAACAGGTTACGCGAGCGAGAGCCGCCCGGGACGAGCACACCCATCCGCAGCCTAACCGGTTACAGCCCCTTGACCGGTTAGGGTGCACCGTGCTCGACTGCCCCCGTAACCATCCAAGCGCAGCGAAGGGGTTAGAGTCATGATTCCCGCAGTCCACCACCGCACCGCCACCGTCAACGGCCTGCGGGTCTTCTACCGCGAGGCGGGTGACCCGGGCGCGCCCGCGGTGGTCCTCCTCCACGGCTTCCCGACCAGCTCGCACATGTTCCGCCACCTGATCCCGGCGCTCGCCGACCGCTACCACGTGATCGCCCCCGACCACATCGGGTTCGGCCGGTCCGCGATGCCCGCACCGCAGGACTTCCCGTACACCTTCGACGCCCTCGCCGAGGTCACCTCCGGGCTGCTCCAGCACCTGGGCATCGGCCGGTTCGCGACCTACGTGCAGGACTACGGCGCCCCCATCGCCTGGCGGCTCGCCCTGAAGCACCCGGAGCGGATCACCGCGATCATCACCCAGAACGGCAACGCCTACGAGGAGGGCTTCGTCGCCTCCTTCTGGGACGGCCTCTTCGGCTACGCCGCGGCACCCGGACCGGACACCGAGCCGCCCCTGCGCAAGGCCCTGACCTACGAGGACGTCCACTGGCAGTACGTGCACGGAGTCGCCGACCCGAGCCTGGTCAGCCCCGACACCTGGACGCACGACCTGGCGCTGCTGGCCCGGCCCGGCAACGACGAGATCCAGCTCCGACTGTTCCGCGACTATCCCACCAACGTGGACCTCTACCCGGCCCTCCACCAGTACTTCCGCGACTCCCAGGTCCCGCTGCTGGCCGTCTGGGGAGCGGGTGACGAGATCTTCGGTCCGGACGGCGCCGAGGCGTTCCGCCGGGACCTGCCCGATGCCGAGATCCACCTGCTCGAGTCCGCCGGGCACTTCGCACTGGAGAGCCACCTCGGCGTCATCACCGAGCACATCCGGGACTTCCTCGGCCGCGCCCTGGCCTGAGCGTCCGCCCCACCGCCCGCCCCACCGCCCGCCCGATGCCGATTGCCTCACCGCCGGACTCGCGAAAATCTATGTCGGCCGCAGTAGACATTGACCAGCGGCGCGGTTATGGTTTCTCTCGTAGCCCAGAGAGACCGTAGGGTCCGGCAGAGACGAACTGCCGGGCAGCAGTACCGCAAGTGCAGTGCGCAGGACGGTGCGGCGGTGGAGTTTCGAAGCCAGGGTTGTTGCAGGACGGCGACGGGACTGACGGCCGGACCGGGTGGCCCGCAGTGATCAGGGGCCGCCTACGCAGTACCGCAGTGGCAGTACCCCGCAGTGAAGGCAAGTGAGCAGTGAAAATCGGCGCTGTCATAGGCCGATGAGCAGTTCGCGTCACCGGTAATACACAATTGATCACCGAGGGAAGAACGGAGGAACCGAGCGCCATCAGGATCGCCCGGGCGTACGTCATCGAGCCCGGGTACCGCAGGACATCGATAGTGAGGTGGTCTCCGGTCGAGCAACCGCGATCCCCGCAGCCCCGACAGCATTACGGTCGGGCCGACGGACAGAGAGGGCCGGCGCAGTACCAGGGCCGGCAGATGGTGTAGCAGTTCCTTCGGGGCCCGGGTGCCAGTACGGCATCCGGGCCCCTCAACGCGTTTCCATGAGAGAGGTTCGATGACAGCAGACGACTCGTACGGCCGTCTCGACGACGACGACTACCCCGCCTACACGATGGGCCGGGCAGCCGAGATGCTCAACACCACCCAGGGCTTCCTCCGCGCCATCGGCGAGGCCCGCCTCATCACCCCGCTCCGCTCCGCCGGCGGCCACCGCCGCTACTCCCGCTACCAGCTGCGCATCGCCGCCCGTGCCCGCGAACTCGTCGACCAGGGCACCCCCATCGAGGCCGCCTGCCGCATCGTCATCCTCGAGGACCAGCTCGAAGAAGCCCGGCGGATAAACGAGGAATACCGCCGCGCCGCGGAGTCGTCCCACCCGGACTCGAACCGGGACCCGGAGTCGCCGAACCCGCCCACCGCGACCTGATACGGACGGGGACGGATACGAGGACGGGGACGGGGACGGATACGAGGACGGGGACGGATACGAGGACGGGGAGGGGGACGGATACGAGGACGGGGACAGAAACTCCCACAGGAGCTCCACGACTCCCCACGCTTCAGGCCGCCGCGTCACCCACGGACTTGCGTACGGGAGCGCGCCGGACCGCCGGAGCGGGGCGACGTCGGCCTCGGCCTCGGGAGGAGGCCCCGCGCTTGGGGCGTTCGGTCACCGGCGCGCTGATGACCACCGGGATGCCGGACGGGGCCTGCGCACCGGTGATCCGGCTCAGCGCCTCGTCGCCCGAGCGGACCTGGGTGGTCTGCGGCCGGATGCCCGCGTCCGACATGAGGCGGTCCATGGCTCGGCGCTGGTTCGGTGTGACGAGGGTGACGACGCTGCCGGACTCGCCGGCGCGAGCGGTGCGGCCGCCTCGGTGGAGGTAGTCCTTGTGGTCGGTCGGCGGGTCGACGTTGACGACGAGGTCGAGATGGTCGACGTGGATGCCGCGCGCCGCGACATTGGTCGCCACCAGCACGCTGACGTGCCCCTTCTTGAACTGCGCCAGCGTACGGGTGCGCTGCGGCTGTGACTTGCCGCCGTGCAGCGCGGCGGCCCGTACCCCGCTGTTCAGCAGGTCCTGGGTGAGCCGGTCGACGGCGTGCTTGGTGTCCAGGAACATGATCACGCGGCCGTCGCGCGCGGCGATCTCCGTGGTGGCGGCGTGCTTGTCGGCACCGTGCACGTACAGGACGTGGTGCTCCATCGTCGTCACCGCACCGGCCGACGGGTCGACCGAATGCACGACCGGGTCGGTCAGGTAGCGGCGTACCAGCAGGTCGACGTTACGGTCGAGGGTGGCGGAGAACAGCATCCGCTGCCCCTCCGGACGCACCTGGTCGAGCAGCTCGGTGACCTGCGGCATGAACCCCATGTCAGCCATCTGGTCGGCCTCGTCCAGCACCGTGATGCCCACCTGGTTCAGTCGGCAGTCGCCACGGTCGATGAGGTCCTTGAGCCGGCCCGGGGTCGCGACGACGACCTCGGCCCCGCCCCGCAGTACGCCGGCCTGCTTGCCGATCGACATCCCGCCCACCACGGTGGCCATCCGCAGCCTGACGGAGCGGGCGTACGGAGTGAGCGCATCCGTCACCTGCTGCGCCAGTTCGCGCGTCGGTACGAGGATCAGACCGAGCGGCTGGCGGGGCTCGGCACGCTGTCCGGCGGTGCGGGCGAGCAGAGCGAGACCGAAGGCGAGGGTCTTGCCGGAACCGGTGCGCCCGCGCCCCAGGACGTCTCGGCCCACCAGGGAGTTGGGCAGCGTCGCGCCCTGGATCGGGAACGGTGCGCTCACGCCCTGCCTGCCGAGTTCGGCCAGCAACTGCTCGGGCATGCCGAGCTCGGCGAATCCCTCGACGGCGGGCAGCGCAGGAGTGATCGTCCTGGGGAGCGCGAACTCACCCTGCGCCGCGGCGGGCCGCCGGCCATGGCCGCCGGAACGGGCCGGCCCGCCGGAACGGCGCGGTGCCGGCGCGCCGAAGCGGCTGCCACCCTTTCCAGCGGCGGCGCCACTGCCGTTACGGGTGCGGGCGGAGCGGTCGTTCCTGCGTGTGCGGTTCATACGGAACCTTCCTCGATGCGGCGGCGATGCGGCGATGCGGCGCATATCAAGGAATCCCTCAGCGATGAGCAACACAGGGAAACACATGTATGGACCGATGGAAAAAGAAAGCACATGCGTCCGACGGAAACTCACGCGGACGTCAGTGCTGCGGTACTCAATTCGGTGGCGCGATGGCGCGATGGCGCGATGGGAACGCGAGCGAATTATCCTCGCGCCGTCCCGCCGATGAGACCGTCTACGCGGAAAACGCGTACAGCTGGGACCCGCACCCCGAAGGATGCGGGTCCCAGCTGCAGAGTGCGCGTCAGCGTCAGGCCGGAACGATGTTCTCGGCCGTCGGGCCCTTCTGGCCCTGCGCGATGTCGAAGGACACCTTCTGGCCTTCGAGCAGCTCACGGAAGCCCTGGGCGGCGATGTTCGAGTAGTGGGCGAACACGTCGGGGCCGCCACCGTCCTGCTCGATGAAGCCGAAGCCCTTTTCCGAGTTGAACCACTTCACGGTACCGGTAGCCATGTCATATCTCCTTTGGGGCAGTACATCGGAATCCGCAGAGCACGGACACCGTGTCGCCGCGATGATTACCCCGTCCGGAAAACGACCGGAAGCACAACGACGCTCCCGCCGGCAGGAGCCGAGTGGAGGCGCTTGAAGTCTGGGAACCAAAACTGCAACTGAGATCGACAGTAGCACGCCGCAACGACCCTCGTCGGCCGATATCTCCCTTCCCGCTCCCCACGGCAGACACTCTTACTGCGCGGACCGTTGAACTCTCATCCCGCGAACACAGATATTGGCCGACTCGGAAGTGCAACGTCCGAAAAAGCGGAGCCGTCAGCCGCAATTGACCTCACGGGCTGCGCTGCGAAACGCCCCGGGCGGCTGCCGTTCACTCACGGGTGCCGCTGTTCGCGACGGCGGGCCGGCCCGCACCGCCGACAAGGCACGTCCGCTCACCTCGGCGCCGCCCCCGCCCCCGGCACCGACGCCAGGAACGCCATGAGGGCGGCGGTGAGCTCGGCGGGCGCGTCCTCCTGTACGAGGTGGCCCGCACCGGCGATCGGTTCGAACCGCGCGTCCGGGATCCGGTCGGCGAGCTCCTGTCCCTTCACCGCGGGGATCCAGGTGTCCTCCTGGCCCCAGCACACCAGCGTCGGGATGCCGATCTCGCCGTACCGGTCCTGCACTTCGTCGGTGTAGAGCCGGTCGGCCTGCGCGATCTGCCGGTAGAAGGCCGTCTGTCCCTGGCCGCCGAGCCAGGGCCGGACGAGTCGGTCGAGGACGGCGGGGTGCAGACCGCGGCTGCTGGCCGAGCCCACGTACTCACGCACCAGGGCCTGGTGCAGGGCGGGCGGCAGCTGGTCGAACACCCCGGAGTGTTCTTCGACGAGCCGGAAGAACGAGGTACCCCACGGGGCCAGTGCGACCGGGTCGACCAGCGCGAGCGCGCGGTAGCGCGCCCCGTGCAGCAGATGCGCCCGCAGGGCGACGGCACCACCGAAGTCGTGGGCGACCACCAGCGGTTCGTCCAGCCCCCAGTGCGCCAGGAGCTCGGTGAAGATTCGCCCCTGCACGGCCAGGGAGACGTCCTGGCCGTCGAACTTCTCCGACTCCCCGTAACCGGGCATGTCCCACACGAACACCTGGTGGTGCCGGGCGAGCGCACGGGCGACAGCCCGCCAGACGTACGAGGAGAAGGGCGTGCCGTGCAGCAGCACGACCGGATCCTGCCCGGGTTCCCCGAGACTCCCCCAACGCACTCCGCCCGACGTGCTGCGGAACGTCTCGGACAGCTGCCATTCACTCACGGGGCCGCTCCTCTCGATGGCGTGCGTGCGGGGCTGCACACGTACCAACTGCTTCCCCGGGTTCCGCCCGCGGAACAGGACGGCCAGGGTGGTGCGCTTGCCCCAGTCGGTACGCCGTTGGTCATACGATCCGGGTCATGATCAAGATCTCTTGGGCGCTCATAGCCGAGCACGTGGACGAGTGGACAGGCGCGACCGCGGACGAGGGCGCGGCCGCCCTCGAAGCCAAGGTGGGGGCCGTGGTCGACGCGAGCAGCATGCCCCCGAGGGCGAAGCGGCACTTCCGGGCGACATTCATCGGGCCCGTCGTCGAAGCCCTTCGCACTGAAGGGGCAGCCGCCCTTGCGCGAGGCGAGTCGTGGAGCAAGGCAGCCGGACCACTCCTCGCATGCGCGTCCCCAGTTGGCTGAAGTCCGGAGCGGTGATGCGCCTGGCTTTTCGAGCTGGTGACAGCGAATCTGCCGCTCGCCCCTACGCCTCGGCGACGAACGAGCCCTGACCGAGCACCGTGTACAGACGCCCTTCTTTGCGGAGGGCGACCACGGCCTTCTGGGCAGTGGACTGGCTCACCCGGAACTCGGCGGCGATGTCCACGGTGCCTGGGAATCGCTCGCCGGTCGGGTACATCCCGGCATCCAGTCGCCTGCGCAGTTCGTCTGCCAGCTGGGGCCATACCGGCACGGAGCGATCGAGATCCATGGAACGAGTGTCCGCGCTTACACGAGATTGTGATACCGCGGTAGTGCGGTAGTGCGGTATCGCGATTACGCGTACCCTGTGAGCGCAACGACCAGCACGCACCCAGGTGCGTGACGGACGAAACCCCGGCGAGGTGGCTAGACCTCCCGGGGCACGGCCGATCACCTCAGGAGTGACCGACAAGTGCGAACTCTACTGACTCTCCTTCTCGCATGGCTCTTGCCCTCGACCGGCAGGCACCGCGCACGGAACAACTCGCTGTCCCCGGCGCAACGGCACGTGTGCCCTCCCCAGCCTCGACGCACCCCGCTTCCGGTCCCGCGCTCCCCGTACTGCGTGCACGACGACATCTGGGCCGACGGCCTCCCCGCCGTACGGCCCTACCTCCTGTGGTACGAGCAAGCGGTCGGGTTCGGTGCGCTGCGGGAGGCGGCGGTATGAATCCTCAGCAGCAGACCTCCACACACCTCCGCCTCCTCCCCTGGCCCGGCCCGGAGGGCAAGCCCGCTCATCTCGTCACGGACGGCACCGCCACTCCGCTCGCCCTGCTGGCGGACGACGTCGAGGAGCAGCAGATCGAAGCGGCAGCTGTGGTGCTGGGCCTGGCGCGGGCGATGGTCGAGGAGGCGGCCGGACTCACCACCGGTGAGCTGCGGTTCGTCTGCCGCCGTCTCTGCGAGTCGCTGACGGACGTGCTCAACGTCGCCGAGAGCCGGGGCCGACGGGTCCCCGCGTACGCACCGGGAGCCGGCTAGCTACACCAAGTGGGCGTCACTGGTGCGTGTCGCAGGTGACCGGGTCGCAGACGACGGAGCTGAGCACCTGGTCGCAGTGCATCAGCCGGACGGTGAACACCAGCATGGGGAGGTCCGTGTCGAGGGGGCGCAGCGCGCGGTCGGGCTCGCTCCAGCAGAGGACCGCGCCGGTGGTGCCGTCGAGGACCAGGTGGGTGGTGTGCGACAGGTGGCCGAGGCGGATCAGGTGGGCCGCCCGGCTGGGCAGTTCGGCCACTGTGTGCTGGTCCCAGTGCTCCTCCGCGTAGTACTCGGGGAGGGTCGGCAGGGCCACTTCCGTGTCCAGCTGGAACAGGAAGCCGTCCTCGGGAAGGCCGGTCTCCGTGAGGAAGCGGCGTGTCGGGACGTGGGTGAGGGTCGAGGGGAGGTCCAGGTCCTCGAAGCGCAGGAAGCGCGGGAAGCGGACGGTCCGGTCGGCGCGCGGTGCGCCGGTCGGCAGCCGGGCCGGCAGGTTCGAGGCCAGGTCAGCGCCGGGGCGCCCGATGCGGGCGAGGGCGCCGGTGGCGCCGCCCGCGAGGAGCCGGGCCGACCCTTCGGCCAGGTCATCGGCGGCCGACGCTAACCGCAGCAGGGCTTCCAGGGAGGGAGTCGGCGAGGACAGGACTGTCCGGGCGCGGTGCACGGTGCCGTCGGTGACGATCGCCTCCAGGTCCCTGTCCAGCGTGCAGAGCGAGCCGAGCACCAGTTGGTCCCGCAGCCTGCGGGCGAGGCCCCCGGCCTCGGTCACCAGCTCCACGGCCCGTCGCAGCCGGATACCGGTCCACGCCGCGCCCGGTACGGGCGCTCCACCGCCCACCGTCGTCGTACCCGTCATGCCCGTCGTCTCCATCGCGCCCCCGTACACCCGTCGTGCTTCCCCCGGCATCGGTCGGGAACTCGCGTCGTCCGCGCGGCAGTTCCCATTGACCACTGACCGGAAACCTTACGCTGCCCCACTGACAACGCCGTGGAATTTCGGGTCGGGCACGCCGGAGCACTTGCGGGTACGGGCGGACGTTCGAGGTCAGCGGTCAGCCATCGGCCGTCAGCCGTCGGCGGTCCCCGCTCACGCGCCCGTCACCACCGCCGCCTGCGGCCGGATCGGCAGGCGGTTGACCGGGCGGCCGGTGGCCGCGCGGACCGCGGAGGCGATGGCCGCGGGGGACGTCACCACCGGGACGGCGCTGACCGCCTTCGCGCCGAAGGGGGCGACCACGTCGCGCTCCTCGACCAGCTTGACGATACGGATGTCCGGCGCGTCCAGGGCCGTGGGGAGGGAGTAGCCCGTCAGGTCGGGGTGGCGGACCAGGCCGCGGGCCGTGCGGAGGTTCTCCGTGAGGGCCACGCCGACGCCCTGGGTGACGCCCGCCTCGATGCGGGCGGCGAGCTGGGCGGGGTTGAGGATCCGGCCGACGTCCTGGGCGACGGCGAGCTCCACGACGCGTACGGAGCCGAGCTCGATGTCGACGTCCACGACCGCGCGGATCGCGCAGAACGCCAGGCCCACGAAGGCGTCGCCCTGGCCCGCCCCGTCGAGGGGTTCGGTCGGGTGGGGGCGGCACTGGGCGGTGGCCCAGAGCTCCTTGCCGTCCATCGCCTCGGTCACGGTGGTGGACAGGACGCCGTCGTACGAGGTGATCTTGCCGTCGGTGATCTGGAGCAGCTCCGTGGAGAGGCCGAACTTGTGCGCCAGGGGCTGGAGGAGCTGGGTGCGGACCATCTTGGCCGCCCGCTCCACCGCGCCGCCCGAGACCCAGGTGTGCCGGCTCCGGGAACCCGCGCCCGCGGCGGGCTGGTCGGTATCGACCGGCGCCACGTGCACCTCGTCGATGCCGAGGATCTCCTGGACGATCTGCCGGGCGAGGGTCGAGAAGCCCTGGCCGGTCTCCACGGCCGCGCACAGCACCGTCGCGACGCCGTCCTGGACCTTCACCGTGGCCGTCGAGACCTCGTCCGCGCCCTCGGCGCCCAGCATGTGCACCATGCCGAGCCCGTAGCCCACACCCCGGCGCACCGCGCCCGGTTCGCCCGCGCCCTCGGGCCCGCCCGGGAGCAGCCAGTCCTCCTCTGGGGTGTCCTTGGGGAGGGTGGGCAGCGGGAAGTCCTGGACGGCCTGCAGGAGTTCGGCGACGGGGGCCGGGCAGGTCACCGTCTGGCCGGTGGGGAGCACGTCCCCGGTGGACATGACGTTGCGCATGCGCAGCTCGGCCGGGTCCGTGCCCAGCTTCTTCGCCAGCTTGTCCATCTGCGCCTCGTAGGCCGCGCAGACCTGCATCGCGCCCTCGCCGCGCACATGGCCGGAGGGCGGGTTGTTGGTGCGCACGGCCCAGCCCTCGATGAAGGCGTTGGGCACGACGTACGGGCCGCAGGCGAACGCCACGGCGGCGGCCAGCGCCTCGGCGGAGGTGTCCGCGTACGCGCCCGCGTCCAGCAGGATCTGCGCCTCCACCTTCACCAGCCGGCCCTCGGCGTCCGCGTGGTGGCGGTAGCGCAGCAGGGTCGGGTGGCGGTGGGCGTGGCCGAGGAAGGACTCCTCGCGCGTGGCGGCGAGCTTCACCGGGCAGCCGGTCTTCAGCGCGAGGAGGCCGAGCGGGAGCTGGAAGCCCTGGTCCTCGCGGTCGGCGGTGGCGCCGGGGACACCGGTGACCACGATCTTCACCTGGTCGGGCGTGAGGCCGTAGCAGGCGGCGGCCGCGTCGCGGTCGGTGTGCGGGTCGGTGGAGGCGAGGTACAGCTCGACGCCGCCGTCGGGGCGGGGCACGGCGAGTCCGGCCTCGGCGCCGATGGGCGCGGGGTCCTGCCGGCCGATGCGGTACAGGCCCTCGACGACGATGTCACCGGCCGCCTCGGGGTCGCCGTGGTGCAGCGGGATGTGGCGGATCAGGTTGCCGTCGGGGTGCAGCGGCTCGGCCTCGAAGGCCTGCTCCGGATCCGTCACCGGGTCCAGGGCCTCGTACTCGACGATGACGGCTGCGGCCGCCATGCGCGCGGTGTCGGGGTGGTCGGCGGCGACGGCCGCGAGGGGTTCGCCGTGGTGCCGTACGACCTCGGAGGCGAAGACGGGCCGGTCGGCCTTGCCGCGGCCGTGCAGCGGCACGCCCGGTACGTCCTCGTGGGTGATGACGGCCCGTACGCCGGGCATCTCGCGCGCGTGGGTGGTGTCGATGGACAGCACGCGCGCGCGGGGGTGCGGGGAACGCAGGACGGCGGCCCACAGCAGTCCCTCGGCCCACAGGTCGGCCGCGTACGGGAAGGTGCCCTCGGCCTTGGCTCGGGCGTCCGCGGGCGGCAGGGACGCGCCGAGGCCGTGCGGCAGCGGATCGGGGACCGGTGCGGCCTCCGCGGGGGTCGCGGTGGCTGCTTCGTTGCTCACGCCTGGCTTCCTCCGTCCGGGCCGTACGACTGGTCGTGCTGTGCCGGGGGTTCCGGGGGCTGCCCCTGCGGGTCGTACCGGGACGGGTCCTCGTACCCGGACGCGTCCTCGTACGCCGCCGGGTTGACGCCGCCCGCTCCGGGGCCGGCCTGGTGCGGGATGCGTGCCTCGCCGGTGTCCTGTGCGACGCCGGGCCCGTCGGCCGTGTGCGCCTCGCGTTCGGCGACGACCTCGCGCACGGCCTCCAGGACGCCCCGGTAGCCGGAGCAGCGGCACAGGTTGCCGCACAGGGCCGCGCGCGTCTCCAGCTCGGTCGGCGCGGGGTTGCGCTCCAGCAGGTCGTGCACGGTCATGGCCATGCCGGGCACGCAGAAACCGCACTGCACGGCACCGCACGTGGCGAGGGCCCGCTGCACGTCGGAGGGCTGCCCGCCCTCGGCGAGTCCTTCGACGGTGCGGACCTCGCTGCCCGCGGCGGTCACCGCGGGCACCAGGCAGGAGGCCACGAGCCTCCCCTCCACCTGCACGTTGCAGGCGCCGCACTCGCCCTGCGAGCAGCCGTCCTTGGCACCGGCGAGGCCGAGGCGCTCACGCAGCACGTACAGCAGCGACTCGCCGATCCACGCGTCGGCGACCGGCCGGTCCGTGCCGTTCACGCGCAGCACGTACGAGGCGAGGGGGTGGTCCTCGTGCGGGGCCGCGGGCTGCTCGGCCGCCGCGTCCTCGGTTCCGTCCACCGGCACCACGGACGCGTCGGCGGCGTCGGCGTCGTCGGGGGCGTCGAGCGTGTCGGGCACCTCCGCGGCGGCCGGTTCGGCCTCGGTGGCGGTGGTGGCCGGGTCGTCGTCGGTGCCGGGTTCCGTCACGGGCTCTTCCGCGGCGTCCGCACCGTCCGCCGTGCCCGTGTCCTCCGCACCGACCGGCGCGCCCGGCGCGTCCGGTGCCGTCGACGGTTCCGGCGCCTCCGGTGCGTGCGCGGCCCTCATGGCGGCCAGGGCCTCCGGGTCGTCCGGGGACCCACCGATCCGCACCTGCGGGAACTTGAGCGTCTCCGTGACGTCCGGGACCCGCGGGTGTTCCGCGGCGGCGGCCGGCCCGGAAGCCGTCGCGGAGCCCTCAGCGGCCTCCTGAGCGCCCTCGGGGGCCTCGCCGGGCATCTCCGCCGGTGCGTGGGCGTACGGCTCGGCAGACGGCTCTCGGGGCGCCTCCTCGGGCACTCCCGGCGCGTACGCGTCGGGCGCACCGCCGGGATACCCCGGCCGCTCCCCGGCCGGCTCCGGCGGCGGGGCCGTCCACGCCGTGCCGATCGCCTCCGTGGCCCACGGCGCGGGCGCGCCGCCCGGCAGCGTCGCCGGAGGGGTGCCGCCCCACTGCTCGACCAGCGAGGACTGTGTGAACTCGCCGGACTCGTCCGGCAGCTCGCCGCCGGCGACGGGGATCGACCACTGGCCGGTCACGTCGTGCCCGGGGGCCTCTGGACCCTCCTGGCCGGTCTCCTCGTACGAGCCGTTCTCGCCGTACTGACCGTCGCCGCCGTACTGGCCGGTCTCCCCGTAGTTCCACTGGCCGGCGCCGCCCGGCTGGTACCCGTACTCGTGCTCGTGCCCGCCGGTGCCCTGGGGCACCGCGTTCGGGTCGGGCCACTGCGCGCCCTCGGCCGGCACCGTCCAGGTGCCCGTGGCCGACGGATCGGTGCCCGCGGTGGTGGCGGGGGTGACCGTTATCGGCGGGGGCACGTAACCCTGCCCCGGGGCGGCGAGCGGGCTGTTCGCGGCCAGCAGCGCGTCGATGCCCCCCTCGGGGAGCTGGACGAACGTGGTGGCGCCGTCGTCGTAGTCCCCTTGGGGCAGCCGTTCCCAGCCGCCGTGCGCGCCCTGCGGGGGCGTGCCCTCTCCGTGCTGGTCGTCGGTCACGACAGTGCCCTCCCCAGTGCTCGTCGGGCCAGTACGGCGACGGTGCGCCGCAGTTGCAGTACCGCGGGCGGAAGCGGTGGTACGGAACCGTCCTCGACGGGGGCCGGGTCCGGGATGCAGGCGGCGGCGACGTACTCGCCGAACGCGTGCAGCGCCTCGGGCACCAGGGTGCGCCCGCCGTCCCAGTCGATCAGCTGGGCGACCCAGGCCTCGGCGTCCAGGGGCCGCAGCGGCATGGGCGCTATGGCGCCGACGGCGCACCGCACCCCGCGGCGGGCGGGGTCGAGGACGAGCGCCACGGACGCGGTGGCCCGCCCGGGGCCGGTGCGTCCGGTGGCCTTCAGGAAGACCTGGGGGGCGTGCAGCAGCGGCACGCGCACGTAACCGATGAGTTCACCGGGGCGCAGCATCTCCATGCCGGCCAGCAGGTGCGAGACCGGGATCTCGCGGCGGGCGCCGCCCGCGCCCGCGATGATCAACGTGGCTTCCAGGGCGGCCAGTACGGGCAGCGCGTCGCCCGTGGGCGCGGCGGAGGCGATGTTGCCGCCGAGGGTGCCCGCATTGCGGATCTGCGGCGGGCCCGCGGCACGGGCGGAGGCGGCGAGCGCGGGGATGAGGGCGGCGAAGTCGGGCCGCCCCATGCGCGCGTGCGTCAGGCCGGCGCCCAGCAGGGCGTGCCCGTCCTGGTACTGCCAGCCGCGGATCTCGCTGATCCGGCCGAGGCCGACCAGCGCGGCGGGCCTGAGCTGCCCGGAGTTGACCGCGGCCATGAGGTCGGTGCCGCCCGCCACGGGGACGGCGGCGGGCATGGCCGCGAGGGCCGCCACGGCCTCGTCCAGTGAGCCGGGCAGCGTGACGGCCTGCGCCGCCTGCGGTGCGTGCGTGGTCAAAACCGGCTGCCCCTTCCCGCTGCCCCACCTGGTCCCACCTGTGCTGCCGTACGGTACGTGCTGACAGGGCGGACGTGGCAACTCTGGCACATTCTCGCGGAACCCGAACGCGGGGGTCCGGTAGGAGGCATTCGCCCACCTCAGCATGGTGATGGGGCTTTTCCACCGGCATCACCCGGGTCTTCGGATTGGCACCCTTCGGTGATCCTTGCGGGTCGTTCTCACCTCTTCCTCGCAACCTTTTCGCCCCCTCCTCCTCGCGGAGGCGGTGGCGCCCGGGGCGCTCGCCCCGTCCGGGCGTACATGCGGGTTGTACGCCCGGGGCGTCAGTTCACCGGGCGGGCGGCGGCCCCTCGATCGGGCGTCCGAGCACACCGGGGCGCCGCTGCCAGGGCCGGGGGCCCGCGGGGGGCCGGTAGGCCACGCCGAGCGCGTCAAGTCGCCGGTAGTGGGCCGTCATCCGCCGCTCGAAGCCGGGGAAGTCCCGGTCGGCGGGGGCGGGCAGGGAGCTCCACGCGACCTCGGCGAGGGCCACGAGCCGCGGGTACGTCTGATAGTCCACGCGCGCGGGATCCTCCATCACCTCCGTCCACACGTTGGCCTGCGCACCGAGGACGTGCCGCGCCTCCTCGGGGGTCAACTCCGGCGGGACCGGCTCGAAGCGGTAGACGTCCTCCAGGGTGCGCACGTAGCCGATGGGGACCGGCTCGTCGGGGCCCGCGTCCTGGCGGTGGTCGAGGTAGACCTGCTGCTCCGGGCACATCACCACGTCGTGGCCCGCGCGGGCCGCCGCGACGCCGCCGCCGTGTCCGCGCCAGGAGGACACCGCGGCGCCCGGGGCGAGGCCGCCCTCGATGATCTCGTCCCAGCCGATGAGACGGCGCCCGCGCGCGGCGAGCCAGCCGGCGAAGTGCCCGACGAACCACGACTGCAGCTCGTCCTCGTCCGCGAGTCCGAGCTCCCGCATGCGCGCCCGGGCGGCCGGTGAGCGCCGCCACTGGTCCTTGGGGCACTCGTCGCCGCCGATGTGCACGAATTCCGAGAATCCGGCGGGCCCGGTGGCGTCCGCCGGGAACAGGTCCAGGAGTTCCTCGAACACCCCCTCGTAGAAATGGAGGGTGGTGTCAGTGGGGGCGAGTACGTTGTGGGAGATGCCCCAGGTGTCCCAGACGGTGAGGGAGGTCGTGTCGATGACGTCGGTGTTGCCGAGTTCCGGATATGCGGCGATGGCGGCCTGCGAGTGTCCCGGGACGTCTATCTCGGGGACGACGCTGATATGCCGCTCGGCCGCGTAGGCGACGATCTCCCGTATGTCGTCCTGGGTGTAGAAGCCCCCGTGCGGTTTCTCGTCCCACAGCGGTGAGGCGCGGTGGCCGAATTTGGTGCGCGGGCGCCAGGAACCGATCTCGGTGAGCTTCGGGTACCGCTCTATCTCCACGCGCCAGCCCTGGTCGTCCGACAAGTGGAAGTGGAGGACGTTGAGTTTGTGCGCGGCCATCAGGTCGAGGTGGCGGAGCACCCCTTCCTTCGGCGTGAAGTGCCGGGCCACGTCGAGCATCATGCCGCGCCAGCGGAAGCGCGGGCCGTCGTCGACGGAGATCGGGGGAAGGCCCCATTCCGCCCTGTCCCGCACCGGGGCACGCCGGAAGGCGTCCGGGCCGAGCAGCTGGCGAAGGGTCTGGGCGCCCCAGAAGACGCCCGCCTCGCTCGCACCCTCGATCGCGACGACGTGTCCGTCGGTCCTCAGGCGGTACGACTCGGGGCCGCCGATCTCCCCGGCCAGCCCGGGAACGACCCGCAAGAGGATGCGGGTCCGGTCGTCGCTGTGCGGCGGCAGTGGGTACCCGGTCGCCGCGCCGATGGTGGAGCGCAGCCAGCGCGCGACCCGTTCGGTACCGGGGCGCGCCTCGATCCCGGTCTCCTCGTCGATGGAGCAGCCCGTTCCGGCGTGGGACCGCGACGGCCACGTCCGGCGGGGGGCGGGGATCAACGCGATCTCTGTCATGTCCTCAATCCTTCACCGCTCCGCCGAGACCGGAGACGAGTCGTCGTTGTACGAGTACGAAGAAAATGAGCACCGGGATCGTCATCACCGTGGACGCCGCCATCACTCCGCCCCAGTCGGGGTCGTCCGGCTTGTAGAGGACCAGGAGGGCCATCGGCAGTGTGGACTGGGAGGTGTCGCTGATGATGCACGACTTGGCGAACAGGAAGTCGTTCCAGGCGGAGATGAAGGAGAACACACTGGTGGCGACCAGTCCCGGGAGGACGAGCGGGAAAAGGATCTGCCACAGGAATCGCGCACGGCTCGCCCCGTCCAGGTACGCGGCCTCCTCCAGCGCCTCCGGAACGGCCTTCACGAAACCCCGCAGCATCCAGATCGCGAACGGCAGCGAGAAGGCGATGTGCGGCAGGATCAGCGCGCCCAGGGTGTTGAGCTGGCCGGCGTCCCGCAGCAGGAAGAAGAGCGGGATCGCCAGCGCCTCCACGGGCACCATCTGCGCCACCAGGAACATGATCAGCAGGGTGGTGCGGAAACGGAAGCGGAATCGGGTCACCGCGGTCGCCGCGAGGAAAGCGATCAGCGCCGAGACGAGCACCACGGTGCCCGCCACGAGCAGGCTGTTGAGGAAGTAGCGGCCGAATTCCTGCTACCCGAAGACACGGCGGAACGAATCCAGCGTCGGCGACAGCGTCCACGGCCGTGGCTCGGACGACTCGATCTCCCCCGTCGACTTGAACGCGCTGAGCACCATCCAGTACAGCGGGAAGGCCACCACGACCGCGATGACCAGCGCGGACACCTCCGCGGCGAGCCGCCAGGGGCGTTTCACGAAACGCCTCGCGGTACCCACCCCGGAACTCGCCGCGGTACCCGCCTCGGAACGACGTGCGAAATGACGTACGAGCGCCGTACTCACAGTTCCTCCCCCTGTCTGCGCAGCAGCCGCAGATAGCCGAGCGTGATCGCCAGCAGAATCAGCAGCATCACCACGCCGATCGCCGAACCGAGGCTGTACTGGGAGGAGGCCAACGCCATTTGACAGGCGTACACGTTCAGCACGAGATTCTGCCCGGCGATACCGCCGCCGTTCGTCATGACGTAGATCTGCGTCAACTACCCGGCCGCGAAGGGCCGGGCTTGCAGGCAGAGTGAGGCTGGAAGCTCCACTGTGGTCCCCTGCGTCCGGTACCGCTGGGCGGTACTGGGGCGGTTGACTGCGCCCCGCTGCCACGCGGCATCGGCCCGGTGGGCGATGTTGCGGGAGCCGTTGTGGTCCGCGTGCAGGACGGTCCCGCAGGACCGGCAGGCGAACCGTGCCTGGGACACCCGGTTGGTGCGGTGGGTGTGCCAACACTCCGAACACTGGCGGGAGGTGTTTCGGGGATCCACGTGGACCACCGGGACACCGGCCCGCCGGGCCTTGTACACGACGAAGGCGCCGAGCTGGGCGAAGGCCCAGGAGTGCAGTCGTGCCCGCTGGTCTTTCCTGGCCGTGACCCTCTGCCGGATGCCGGACAAGTCTTCCAGTCCGATACCCCGCGAGGTGCGTTCAGCGGTGGCGACGAGCTTCTTGGCGATGATGTGGTTGCGCTGGGTGGCGTACCGGGCTTCCTTGCGCCGGTTGCGCTTGAGGACGCGGGCCGCGCTCTTGGTGCGCTTCTTCTGCAGCTTGGCGCGCAGGTCACGCTTGCGCCGGCGGTAGCGGTCGACCTGGCGGCCGGACATGATGTCGCCGTCCGAGGTGGTGGCGATGTTCACGATGCCGAGGTCGACCCCGAGGAACCCGTCCGGCTCGTACACCGGCGGTTCGGGCACGTCGACGGTGGCGGTCAGGAAGAACATCCCGTCGCGCATCAGCAGGTCCGACTCGCCCCTGCGGGAAGCCAGCAACTTCCAAGCGTCCGGCGAGCAGACGAAGGGGATGCCCTTCAGGCGTCCGGCCACCGTCCAGATGGAGACGGTCTGCCGGTCCAGGTTCCAGGTCAGCATCCGGTCGTCGTACGGCTGCGCCGACGTCTCACGGAAACGGATCGGCTTGGACTCGGTCCTGGCCCGGCGCTTGGAGCCTTCCGGCCCGTGATGGCCGGCCCTGATGTTGGCCTGGAGCGTGGTGTAGGCGTCGCAGACCTTTTTGACGGTCCGTACGGCGGCCTGCGCCCCGAGGTCGAAGTCGGCCTTGAGCTGGTGATAGACGGCATCCTGCAGCCCGTTGCGCCGCTTCAGGCCGCGGGCGAAAGCCACGTCGGAGGCCGCGTTCGCGGCCCGGTTGCAGGCGCGCAGGGTCGCCGCCAGCGCGTCCGCGTCATGAGCGGACGCGGGCAGAAGTTTCACCTGCGCGACAATCTTCACGTAGAAAACCCTAGTGAGGCTGCCGCTCGGCACACAACCTGTTCCCCTGGCGTAACGGAACGTGCTCCGCCGCTACGTGGCTCCGGCCCGGGAAGTCAATGCCTCCCCGGCCTTGAAAGGCCGGGACTTCCTCGGCAGAAGCAGGTGAACTCCTCGGTGACGTCGAGGAGTCCGCCGTCCTTCACATAGCCGGCGGTGTCCGTGTTGCCGTACTCGATGACGTCCGGGGCGCTCTCCGGGTCGTTGAAGGCCGCCGTGATGGGCTGGGCGCGGCTCTCGACCGGGATGTACTCGACGGTCACGTCGACGGCACCGTCCTCGCCGTGCTCCTCCTCGAAGGCGGCGACCGCCTCGTCGACGACCTTCTCCTTCGGCCCGTTGCCGACCTCCTGGAAGAGCCAGACGCGCAGGGTGCCGGTCTTCTCGTCCTCTTCTCCGGGGAGGACGTGCCGGAGGTCTGGGGAGCGCAGGCGGTGGCGGTGACTCCCGCGAGGACGAGGGCGGCGAGGGGAGCGGTCAGACGGGCTCCCAGGCGGTTTCGGGCAGCGGGCTTCATACGGCTACTCCTCCGAACGTTGCAGCATGCGCAATGGGGGTTTTGCTCTGCACAACTTGGGAGGAGGCTAGGGACCACCGGAACGTACCCACAAGAGGTCTCTACCAATCTGTGACCCGCTGTCCGCGAGCACAGCGGGGGCACCGCCCCCGGGCACAGCGAAGCCGCGGTCCCCGCTCAGCGGGGCCGCGGCCGTGTTCCGTCAGTCCGTTCGCATGCCGCCAGGAGCGGCGGTGGCGCTACTTCTTGCCGCCGCCCTTGCCGTCCTTGCCGCCGTCGCCCCCGGCGCTCATGGACTCGTAGATCTCCTTGCACATGGGGCACACCGGGTACTTCTTCGGGTCGCGGCCCGGAACCCACACCTTGCCGCAGAGGGCCACGACGGGCGTCCCGTCGAGGGCGCTCGCCATGATCTTGTCCTTCTGGACATAGTGGGCGAAGCGCTCGTGGTCACCGTCGCCGTGCGACACCTGCGGCGTCGGCTCCACGAGGGTCCCCGTACCGGTGCCGCGCTCGGGCTCGAGAGTGCTCATAGCGCCAAGGGTACTGAAGGCCGCCCCCATCAGTTGAGCGTAGGGTCGTCCGGGTACGTCGCGACCATCGCGAGCTCGTTGCGCTGGCGGCGGAGCACCTCGCGCCACAGCCGCTCGGGGGCCGGCGAGGAGACGTCCCCGGGCTCGGACTCCACCACGTACCAGGCGCCCTCGACGAGCTCGTCCTCCAGCTGGCCCGGCCCCCAGCCCGCGTAACCGGCGAAGATCCGCAGCGAGCCCAGCGCCGAGGCGAGCAGCTCCGGCGGGGCCTCCAGGTCGACCAGCCCGATCGCGCCGTGCACGCGGCGCCAGCCCAGCGGTGTCCGCTCGGCGGAACCCCCGCCGGGGATCACCGCGACACCGAGCGCGGAGTCCAGCGAGACCGGACCGCCCTGGAAGACGACGCCGGGCTCCCCCGCGAGCTGCGCCCAGCCCTCCAGGATGTCGCCGACCCCCACCGGGGTCGGCCGGTTGAGGACGACGCCGAGTGAGCCCTCCTCGTCGTGGTCGAGGAGCAGCACCACCGCGCGGTCGAAGTTCGGGTCCGCCAGAGCGGGCGTGGCCACGAGCAGCCGCCCTGTCAGCGAGGACACCTCGGTCATGCCTGACATGATCCCGCATCTTTCCCTCGATCGGGGAGCCAATCACCGTACCCGCGGGTAGGGAGGGCCGGACGCCCGCCCGGTGACCAAGGGTGTCCGCCGGGGGACGTTTCGTGTTGTGGCGAAATCATGACGTACGTCGTACCAGCGCACGCTTACTTCACGGGGGTTGGCGGCCATTACGCTTGCTGTTCGGCTCATGCCGCTTCGGTCCGCACGACGGGCCGTTCGGGTGCCGATCCCCCCTGCCCGACCCCACGGAACGCGAGATTCATGACCGTCAACGGCTCTGACGACGTACTGCTTGTCCATGGCGGGACCCCGCTGGAGGGCGAGATCCGGGTCCGCGGTGCGAAGAACCTCGTACCCAAGGCAATGGTCGCCGCGCTGCTCGGAAGCGCTCCGAGCCGGCTGCGCAATGTCCCCGACATCCGCGACGTGCGCGTCGTACGCGGCCTGCTCCAGCTGCACGGGGTGACGGTCCGCCCGGGGGAGGAACCGGGCGAACTGGTGCTCGACCCGACGCACGTGGAGAGCGCGAACGTCGCCGACATCGACGCGCACGCCGGCTCCTCCCGCATCCCGATCCTCTTCTGCGGCCCGCTGCTGCACCGCCTCGGCCACGCCTTCATCCCGGGCCTCGGCGGCTGCGACATCGGCGGCCGGCCCATCGACTTCCACTTCGACGTGCTGCGGCAGTTCGGCGCGAAGATCGACAAGCGGGCGGACGGCCAGTACCTGGAGGCCCCGCAGCGGCTGCGCGGCACGAAGATCGCGCTGCCGTACCCGTCGGTCGGCGCGACCGAGCAGGTGCTGCTGACGGCGGTGCTGGCGGAGGGCGTCACCGAGCTGTCGAACGCCGCGGTGGAGCCCGAGATCGAGGACCTCATCTGCGTCCTGCAGAAGATGGGCGCCATCATCGCGATGGACACCGACCGCACCATCCGCATCACGGGCGTCGACAGCCTCGGCGGCTACAACCACCAGGCGCTCCCGGACCGCCTGGAGGCCGCCTCCTGGGCGTCCGCCGCGCTGGCGACCGAGGGCAACATCTACGTGCGCGGCGCCCAGCAGCGCTCGATGATGACCTTCCTGAACACCTACCGGAAGGTCGGCGGCGCCTTCGAGATCGACGACGAGGGCATCCGCTTCTGGCACCCCGGCGGCCAGCTGAAGTCCATCGCGCTGGAGACGGACGTCCACCCCGGCTTCCAGACCGACTGGCAGCAGCCGCTGGTGGTGGCCCTCACCCAGGCCACGGGCCTGTCGATCGTCCACGAGACGGTCTACGAGTCCCGGCTCGGCTTCACCTCGGCGCTGAACCAGATGGGCGCCCACATCCAGCTGTACCGCGAATGCCTGGGCGGCTCCCACTGCCGCTTCGGCCAGCGCAACTTCCTGCACTCCGCGGTGGTCTCCGGGCCGACCCGGCTGCAGGGCGCCGACCTGGTCATCCCCGACCTGCGCGGCGGCTTCTCGTACCTGATCGCGGCGCTCGCGGCCCAGGGCACCTCCCGGGTCCACGGCATCGACCTGATCAACCGCGGCTACGAGAACTTCATGGACAAGCTGGTGGAGCTGGGCGCGAAGGTCGAGCTGCCGGGCAAGGCGCTCGGCTGACCCCGCGGGCTCCCGCGCACGACGAGGGGGCGGCCACCCGGTACCGGGTGGCCGCCCCCTTGGCGTCACTGCGCCCCGTACGCGCCAGTCCTTCGGCGGCGTGCGGGCGGCAGGGTCACTTGCCCTTGGCGGCTTCCTTGAGCTTGGAGCCCGCGGAGACCTTCACGCTGTAGCCGGCCGGGATCTGGATCGGGTCGCCGGTCTGCGGGTTGCGCGCGGTGCGAGCGGCACGGTGGGTGCGCTCGAAGGTGAGGAAGCCGGGGATGGTGACCTTCTCGTCGCCCTTGGCGACGATCTCGCCGACGGTCTCGGCGAACGCGGCCAGCACGGCGTCGGCGTCCTTGCGGGTCACCTCGGCACGGTCGGCCAGCGCGGCCACCAGCTCACTGCGGTTCATGTTGTTACTCCCGTGTTCTTCTTGCCGTTGAGGCGTGCCACGCGGCGGAGCCGCATGTCGGGCACGGCGAAGCCGATGCTGCCAGGGTCCTCGGTGAGGTCCCGGGCACGGGTCCGTCGTCAGACCCTTGCGCCCAGGGAGGCATCCTGCCCCCACCTGCGGCGGTAAAGCCAATCCGGCACCCCTGGGAGTCACACGAACACCCATGGGAGTCACACGGAAAGCGCCACGGCCACGCAGCGGTGACGCTCCGCTCGCGGAGGGTGGCGGAGTCGTAAGTCCTGACAGCCTGACCCATACGATTCGGCCGCCACCCTAAGGGACCGTCCGGCGCCCCCCGCGCCGCGACGCGCCGGTACGGCACCCACCGTGGCGACCGTCACAGACCGCGACGGCCGGCCCGGTGGATGCCGCGGGTCCTCAGCCCTGGACCGTCGCGTTGGCGGCCTTGGCCGCGTCGCGGACCGCTCCGGCCACCGCGCCCGCGACCTTCTCGTTGAAGACGCTGGGGATGATGTAGTTCGGGTTGAGCTCGTCCTCGGTGACGACGTCCGCGAGGGCGGCCGCGGCGGCCAGCATCATGTCCGTGTTGACCGTGCGGGACTGGGCGTCCAGCAGGCCGCGGAAGACGCCCGGGAAGACCAGCACGTTGTTGATCTGGTTGGGGAAGTCGGAGCGGCCGGTGGCCACGACCGCGGCCGTCTGGCGGGCGATCGTGGGCTCGACCTCGGGGTCGGGGTTGGCGAGCGCGAACACGATGGCGTCGTCGGCCATGGCGGCCACGTCGTCCCCGTCGAGCACGTTCGGGGCCGAGACGCCGATGAACACGTCGGCGCCGCGCACGGCCTGCTTCAGCGTGCCCGTGAGGTTCTCGGGGTTGGTGTTGCGGGCGATCCAGCTCAGCGGCGAGTCCGCGTCGGCGTTCACCAGGTCCTCGCGGTCGCAGTGGACGACACCGTGGATGTCGGCCACGACGGCGTTCTTCACGCCCGCGGCGAGCAGCAGCTTCAGGATGGCCGTGCCCGCGGCGCCGGCGCCGGACATCACCACCCGGATGTCCCCGATCGCCTTGCCGGTGCAGCGCAGCGCGTTGGTCAGGGCGGCCAGGACGACGATCGCGGTGCCGTGCTGGTCGTCGTGGAAGACGGGGATGTCCAGGGCCTCGCGCAGCCGGGCCTCGATCTCGAAGCAGCGGGGCGCGGAGATGTCCTCCAGGTTGATGCCCGCGAAGCCGGGGGCGATCGCCTTGACGATCTCCACGATCGCGTCGGTGTCCTGGGTGTCCAGGCAGATCGGCCAGGCGTCGATGCCGGCGAACCGCTTGAACAGGGCCGCCTTGCCCTCCATGACCGGCAGCGCGGCCTTCGGACCGATGTTGCCGAGGCCCAGGACCGCCGAGCCGTCCGTCACGACCGCGACGGAGTTGCGCTTGATGGTGAGGCGGCGGGCGTCCTCGGGGTTCTCGGCGATCGCCATGCAGACGCGGGCCACGCCCGGCGTGTAGACCATGGACAGGTCGTCACGGTTGCGGATGGGGTGCTTGGACGCCATCTCGATCTTGCCGCCGAGGTGCATCAGGAACGTACGGTCGGAGACCTTGCCGAGCGTGACGCCCTCGATGGTGCGCAGCTGCTCGACGATCTCGTCGGCGTGCGCGGTCGAGCTGGCGGCGATGGTGACGTCGATGCGGAGCTTCTCGTGGCCGGAGGCCGTGACGTCGAGGCCGGTCACCGAGCCTCCGGAGGACTCCACCGCGGTGGTGAGCTGCGAGACGGCGGTCCCGCTCGCCGGCACCTCCAGCCGGATGGTCATCGAGTAGGAGACGCTGGGCGCCGTTGCCATGGCCGACTTCCTCTGCTTTCACGGTGTGTTGCTGTGCTGCGCTCGCGCTCCAGGCGCGTTTGTGCCGTCCGATCGTCGCACCTACCGTCGAGTACGTGGTAGCCGCCCCGGATTGCGAACGTTTTGTTCGTGTCCTACGGGTGCGCCCGGCCCCCTGGAACGAGGTGAACACTCGGGACGGGAATTGCCTTGCGGGGATCGTTTGTTACCTTGGATGTGGCACCGGCCCGATCCAAGCCCCCGGGCCCAACCTTCGTCGCTACGAGCGACCACTTGCCGCGAGGCGAGCATGGCGGGCCGGTGTCATCAACGTGAAGGACGGGGCCCGCACCGGTTGGTGCGGGCCCCGTCCTTTCTTCTTCCCTCAGTCGCGCAGCAGGTCCGGTACGCCCGCCGCGTCCGGTTCGTCCCGCTCGCCCGAGACCACGGTCAGCTGCTGGGTGGCCCGGGTCAGCGCCACGTACAGCACGCGCAGCCCCGCCGGGGACTCGTCGGCGATCTCCGCGGGCGAGACGACGATCGTCGCGTCGTACTCCAGCCCCTTGGCCTCCAGACTGCCCAGCGCCACCACGCGGCCGCCCAGCCCGGCGAGCCAGCGGGCGGCCTGCTCGCGCCGGTTCATGGCGACGACGACGCCCACCGTGCCGTCGACGAGGTCCAGCAGCCGTGCGGCCTCCTCGCGGACCGTACGGGCGAGGGCACCCTCGCCCGCGTCCTCCGCGCCGTCGCCCGCCGTCACGAACCGCGGCCGCACCCCCGTGGAGCGCACCGCCGTCGGGGCCTCGGAGCCGGGCATCGCGAGCGCCAGCACCCGGGCCGCCAGCTCGGCGATCTCGGCGGGGTTGCGGTAGTTGACGGTGAGGGTGAAGCGGCGGCGGGGGCGGGTGCCGAGGGCCTCCTCGCGGGCCTCTGCGGCCTCGTCCGGGTCGGACCAGGAGGACTGGGCGGGGTCGCCGACCACCGTCCAGGTGGCGTGCCGGCCGCGGCGGCCCACCATGCGCCACTGCATCGGCGTGAGGTCCTGGGCCTCGTCGACGATGACATGGGTGTACTCGGTGCGCTCCCGTGCCAGGCGCTCCGCGCGCTCCCGCTGCGACTCCTCGCGGACCGGCATGAGCTCCTCGAGGCCGGTGAGCTGGTCGAGGGGGTCGAGCTCGCGCCTGCGCCGCGGGCGGGCGGGCAGGCCGAGGATCGCGTGCAGCTCGTCGAGCAGGGCCACGTCGTGCACGGACAGCCCGTCCCGCTTCAGCGACCGCGCGACCTTGCGGACCTCACCGGGGTTGAGGGTCCGCCGGGCCCAGCGGCCCAGCCGCTTCTCGTCGGCCATGGCGGTGAGGACCCCGCGCGGGGTGAGCTCGGGCCACCAGGTGTCGAGGAACGTGAGGAAGTCGTCCTCGCTCGTCACGTCCTCGTCGAAGGAGGAGCGCAGTTCGGCGGCGAGCTCCGGGTCGGAGTGGCGGCCGGCCGCGCCGGAGCGGGCCCACAGGGCGTCGAGGAGCAGCTTGCGGGCGCGCGGGCGGAGCAGGTTGACGGGGGCCGTTCCGGTGAGCGCGGTGCGCCGGATCCCGTCCAGCTCGTCGGCCTCCAGTTCCAGCCGGCGGCCCATGACGACGACCCGCAGCCGGGTCGGCGAATCGTATCCCTCCAGGGCTCCGCGGGCGGCCTTGCGCAGCACCTTCAGCATGCGGGAGGAGCCCTTGGCGCGGGCCACCGCCGGGGAGTCGTACAGGGTGGCCCCGGCGCCGTCGACCAGGGAGCCCAGGGCGCGGATGGCGACCTGGCCCTCCTCGCCCAGCGAGGGCAGGACGCCCTCGGTGTACGCGACGAGGAGCGGGGTCGGGGAGACGATGAGGATGCCGCCCGCGTACCGGCGGCGGTCCTGGTAGAGCAGGTAGGCGGCCCGGTGCAGGGCGACGGCGGTCTTGCCGGTGCCGGGGCCGCCCTCCACGTACGTCACCGAGGCGGCGGGCGCCCGGATGACGAGATCCTGCTCCGCCTGGATGGAGGAGACGATGTCCCGCATGGAGTGGCTGCGGGCCCGGCCGAGCGCGGCCATCAGGGCGCCGTCGCCGACCACGGCCAGCTCGCGCCCGTCCAGGGACGCCGTCAGCTCGGGGCGCATCAGGTCGTCCTCGACGCCGAGCACCCGGCGCCCCTTGGAGCGGATGACCCGGCGGCGGACCACCCGGCCGGGGTCGACCGGCGTCGAGCGGTAGAAGGGGGCGGCGGCGGGCGCCCGCCAGTCGATGACCAGCGGCGCGTAGTCCTCGTCCAGGACGCCCATGCGGCCGATGTGCAGCGTCTCGGCGATGTCGGCGGTGGCATCGTCCCGGACGGCGCCCTCCGCGGGCTCCACCGCCGTGTACGCGCCGTCGGGGCCCTTCTCGCCGTCCTTGCCGAGCAGCAGGTCGATGCGACCGAAGAGGAAGTCCTCGTACTCGTTGTTCAGCCGGTTCAGGTGGATGCCCGCCCGGAAGACCTGCGCGTCGCGCTCGGCGAGTGCGCCGGGCGTGCCGACCTGACCGCGCTTGACGGCGTCGTCCATCAGGAACTCCGCCTCGTGGATCTTCTCCTCGAGGCGGTGGTACACCCGGTCCAGGTGTTCCTGTTCGATGCCGATCTCCCGCTCACGAACCGAATCGTGAGCCGGGCCGAGCGCGGCCTCCTGCTGAACCTGAGCGGCCACCGGGGTCCCTTCTGACGTGCTGGGCAGCCGTCAACCGTACGCGAAGGGGACCCCGGGAGGCTACGCGTCCTCCCGGGGTGTGTTCACCGGTCCACCGCGGATGTCCGACGGAACGCCCACCGGACGTCCTCGTCTCCCTTGCACATCCGCCCTACATGTCCACCTCGACGATCTTCTCCCCGCCGAAGGTCATCACCACGAAGTGGTCGATGTCGTTCACCTCCATGGCCACGCCGCCCTGCACGTAGAGCGGTTCCTTGGCCTCTTCGGTGGTGGCGTCGGGAAGGCCGTAGCCCCATGCGGGGACCGACCAGGTGGTCGCGGTCTCCCGCTCGCCGTTCTTGCCGACGGCGATCAGCGAGCACTTCTCCTCGCCCTTGATGTTCTTCAGTTCGAGCACGGTGTCGGTGCCCCAGGCCTTGGACTCCACGGCGACGGTGGCGCTGGCCTCGGTGGTCGGGTCGGTGGCGGTCACCTTGTCGTCCCGGTTCAGGAACGCGTCCTTGGCCGGGCTGGTGGCGCTCCGGGTCTCCCCCGCCTGAACGTTTGTGCTCCCGTCGCCGCCGGTGACCGCGATCGCCGTCACGGGCCCGCCGACGATGAGCGCGGCCGCGGCCGCGACCATGTAGTAGTTGCGCCGGCGTTTGCGCGCACGGCGTTCGGCGACCTCGTCGACCAGCCGCTCGGTGAGCCGCGGACTCGGCTTGGCCGCCAGGGTCTCCCCGAGGGCGGGGCTGCCCTGCGCGCCGGGCAGGTCCGCGAGCGCGGCCAGCATCGGCTCCATCCCGGCCAGTTCGTCGAGTTGCTGGGCGCACCATTCGCAGCCCGCGAGGTGCGCCTCGAACTGGGACGCCTCGGCGTCGTCCAGGATGCCGAGGGCGTAGGCGCCCACGGTCTCGTGGATGTCGCCGGGACCGTCGCCCGGTTGCAGGCCCCGCAGTGGACCGGAACCGCCGGCGGCTCCGTGTCCCCCGTACATGTTCATGCCGTCACCCCGCGCTCCTCGAGAGCCAGCTTCATCGACCGCAGGGCGTAGAACACCCGTGAGCGGACCGTGCCGCTGGGGATGCCCAGCGTCTCGGCCGCCTCATTGACGGTACGTCCTTTGAAGTACGTTTCCACCAGGACCTCCCGGTGGGCAGGGGTCAGGTCGTCCAGTGCGTCCGAGAGTGTCATCAGCCACAGCGCCTTGTCGATCTCGTCCTCCGCGGGGATGACCTCCAGCGGCGACGGGTCGACCTCCTGCGGCCGGGCCTGCCGGCTGCGGTGGCCGTCGATGACGATGCGGCGTGCGACCGTCACCAGCCAGGGGCGTACCGAACCGGTCGCTCTGTTGAGCTGACCGGCGTTCTTCCAGGCACGGATGAGCGTTTCCTGCACCACGTCCTCGGCACGTTGCCGGTCCCCCGCGACCAGACGCAGCACGTACGCGAGCAACGGTCCCGCATGTTCGCGGTAGAGCGCACGCATCAGTTCCTCATCGGGCTCCGATGACGACTGTGACGCTCGATGTCGGGCCCTGTGCGGGCGGTCATCGGCCACAGCGGAATCCTTGCGCACGGCTACCTCCGGTGTCCCCGATTCGACCGGGGTCCCCCAGTCGGTCGCTCATCCCGAGGTACGGAGGGGACCGGCCGCATGTTCAAAGGACGCGCACATTTCTGTGATCTCGCCGAGACCTCGGGGTACAAGGTAGGGGAATTCCCCCTGCGGACCGCATGTGACCAGGGGGTTCGCAGGTTTCTTCGCTTCGCGCGGCCAATTGTCCATTTGTCGCGCATTTCTAGCGGAAGGCGCGCACCGGTCGGGAAGGAATGACCTTCGGCGAATTTTTCCCGGTGACTCCTGATTACGGAGTACGCGAATACGTCAGGTGCGCGCCAGCGCGGCGGCCCGCCTCCGGTGCCGGGCCACCCGCTCCCGGTTGCCGCACGTGTCGCTGGAGCACCACCGGCGCCGCCGGCCCCGGGAGGTGTCGACGTACACGAGGGGGCAGTTGTCCCCGGCGCACTGCCGCAGCCCGCCCCACGCCACCGGATCGGTCAGCAGCTCCACCGCGTCCCGCGCGACCACGGCCAGCAGCGCCGCGCAGTCCGGCGGCGTCTCCAGCACCCGGACCAGGGTCCCCTCGTCCGTCCGTACGGCACGCGGTGTCGGTGTCGCCGCGCGCGCGAACGCGTTGACCCGGCCGAGCGCGGCCTCGTACAGCCGGGCGTCCCCCGCGCCCCGCACCAGCAGACCGACACTGCCGCGCAGGTGCCGGAAGCCCGTCACCCAGGACGCGTCGGTCTCCGCCAGCGGCGTCCCCGCGGGAACGAGGCCGGCCCCCGCGATCCAGGCCCGCAGCCGGTCCGGCGAGCGGAGCTGTTCCTCGGGGTGCGTGGTCGCGAGGAGGTCGAGACAGAGCCTGCCGCAGTCGAATCGGGGCTCGTACGGGGGCGGGGGTGCGGAAGAAGAGGAGGGAGAGGAGGGAGAGGAGGGAGAGGAGGGGGAGGACACGCGCGAAGTCGTGGCCGGGGCCGTGGCTGTGCCGGATGCCGTGCCGGGTGCCATGTGCCTGTCACCGCCTTGGGGTCACCCACGGTTCGTACCCCCTACAGTGCCCGCACGCGCGCCCGACCGGAAGGCCGCGCACCCACTTCTGCCACGCCGCCGTCGCCGGGCCGGCCCCCGTCCGGACGCGCTCAGCCGTCCCCGTACTTCGAGTCCGCGGCCGGGTCCAGCGCCAGCCGGTACCCCCGCTTGACCACCGTCTGGACCAGCTTCGGCGCCCCGAGCGCCGTCCGCAGCCGGGCCATCGCCGTCTCCACGGCGTGTTCGTCGCGCCCGGCCCCCGGCAGCGCCCGCAGCAGCTCCGCCCGGGACACGACCCAGCCCGGCCGTTTGCACAGCGTCCGCAGCAAGGACATCCCGGCGGGCGGCACGGGCCGCAGCGCGCCGTCCACGAGCACCGCGTGGCCGCGGATCTCCAGCCGGTGACCGGCGACGGGCAGCACCCTGGCCCGCCCGGGCAGCTCCTGGCAGAGCAGCTGCACCAGCGGCCCGAGCCGGAACCGCTCGGGCTGCACCGTGTCCACGCCCCGCGACTGCAGGGGCAGCGCGGTGACCGGGCCCACGCACGCGGGCAGCACGTCGTGGCGGAGGGCGGCGAGCAGCTCCGGCAGCAGCCCGCGGTCCTCGGCCCGGGACAGCAGGGAGGCCGCCGCGGGCGCGCTCGTGAAGGTGACCGCGTCCAGACCGCGGGCGACCGTCGTGTCCAGCAGCCGGTCGACGGGGCCGAGGTCCTCCGGGGGCATCCAGCGGTAGACGGGGACGCCCACCACCTCCGCTCCCCCGGCCCTCAGCGCCTCGACGAAGCCGGGCAGCGGTTCGCCGTGCAGCTGGACGGCGACGCGCCGGCCGTCCACCCCCTCCTCCAGCAGCCGGTCGAGCACCTCCGCCATGGACTCCGAGGAGGGCGACCACTCCTCCGTCAGCCCGGCGGCCCGTATGGCGCCCTTGACCTTGGGTCCGCGGGCCAGCAGCTCCACCTCTCCGAGCCGGCCGAGCAGGGCCTCGCCGAGCCCCCAGCCCTCGGCGGCCTCGATCCAGCCGCGGAAGCCGATGGCCGTGGTGGCGACGACGACGTCCGGCGCCCGGTCGAGGAGGTCCTTGGTGGCGGCGAGCAGTTCGCTGTCATCGGCGAGCGGCACGATGCGCAGGGCGGGGGCATGGAGGACGGACGCACCACGCCGCTGGAGCAGGGCGCCGAGCTCGTCGGCGCGCCGCGCTGCCGTCACGCCCACGGTGAACCCGGCGAGGGGCCCGTGGTCCGGACGCTCTGGTCGCTGCTGTACGTCGTGCATGCCCCGTCCCGCGGTCGACTCGGTGCGCCTGCCCTGCGCCTGCGTGCGGAAACGAGCCTGTCAACGGCGCGTGACAGACTCGGTTCCGGTTCATGTCGGCGGCGTTACCGATGCCGCCCCGTGCGTGCGAAGGGGCCGGCTGCGCTCTTCCGCCACCGTCACCGGCTCTCGTTCCAGTGTCCCCCGGACGGGGCGGGTTCCCGTCACACCTCCGCGTAGCTCCGCTGCGGCTTCGCCTCGGCGGTGGCCGTGACCTGCGCACCCTCGCCCGCCGGACGGCGAAGGTATACGGCCCAGGTGACCGCGAAGCAGACCGCGTAGAAGGCGAGGAAGGCGACGAAGGCGCCGGTGCCGGAGCCGACCGAGAGGAAGGACTGCCGGAAGGCGAGGTTGATGCCGAGCCCGCCGAGCGCGCCCACCGCGCCGATGAGCCCCATGGAGGCACCGGACAGCCGGCGCCCGTACGCGGCCGCCTCCTCGCCCCGCATCCCCTCGGCCAGCGCCTTCGCCTGGAAGATGCCGGGGATCATCTTGTACGTCGAGCCGTTGCCGAGGCCGCTGAGCACGAACAGGGCGATGAACGCGACGGTGAACAGCGGCAGCGACTCCCGCATGGACGCGATCACGACGACACCGGTGGCCGCGGCCATGCCGACGTAGTTCCACAGCGTGATCCGCGCCCCGCCGTAACGGTCGGCGAGCGCGCCGCCCACCGGCCGGATCAGCGAGCCGAGCAGCGGGCCGATGAAGGTGACGTACGCGGCCTGCAGCGGCGTACGGCCGAACTGGGTCTGCAGCACGAGACCGAACGCGAAGCTGTAGCCGATGAACGAGCCGAACGTGCCGACGTACAGGAACGACATGACCCAGGTGTGCGGCTCCCGCACGGCGTCCTTGGCGGCGCCGGTGTCGTTCGACAGGGAGGCGATGTTGTCCATGCGCAGCGCGGCGAGCACGGCGGCGACCACGATGAACGGGATGTAGATGCCGAGCAGCACGCGCGGGCCGCCGCTCGCCCCGATGACGGCGAGGCCGATGAGCTGGACGACGGGCACGCCGACGTTGCCGCCGCCCGCGTTGAGGCCGAGGGCCCAGCCCTTCTTCCGCAGCGGGAAGAAGGCGTTGATGTTGGTCATGCTGGAGGCGAAGTTGCCGCCGCCGATGCCCGCGAGCATGGCGCACACCAGGAACGTGGTGAACGACGTCCCCGGCTCCATCACCACGAACGCGGCGACCGTCGGCACGAGCAGCAGTCCCGCCGAGACGATCGTCCAGTTCCGCCCGCCGAACACGGCGACCGCGAAGGTGTACGGCACCCGCACGATCGCGCCGACCAGCGTCGCCATCGACACGATGGTGAACTTGTCGGCCGCGCCGAGCCCGTACTCCGGGCCCATGAACAGCACCATCACCGACCACAGGGTCCAGATCGAGAACCCGATGTGCTCGGACAGCACGGAGAACCACAGGTTGCGGCGGGCGACGCGCTCACCGGTCTCGTTCCAGAAGGCCTCGTCCTCCGGATCCCAGTGCTCGATCCAGCGGCCTCCCCTGCGCGGTGCGGGGGTCGTGCTCGGGGCTGTCATGACGCCTCCACGTTCTCCGGTGCTCGCCTGGGGTGACGAGATCCGAAGGTAGGGAGGGCGCGTTTCCGCCCTGTGGCCATGGGTGACCGGTAGGGAACGTTGCTCTCACCGGCCCGCGGGCGCGGCGGTGAGGTGGAGGCGGTCAGGGCCGGGGGTGGGGAGGGGCAGGGGGAGGCGGTGGCGGTGGAGCCGGCTGCTGCTGGTAGGGGCTGGGCTGCTGGTAGGGGTTGGGCTGGGCGTAGCCGTAGGGGCCGGGCTGCTGGTAGGGGTTCGGTTGCTGCGGGAACGAACCGTACGGTTGTCCGTGGTACTGCCCCGGCTGGTGTCCTTGGTACTGCCCTTGCTGCTGTGCCGCGAACGGGTTCCCGTGGCCCGGCAGCTGTCCGCCGGGCGGCACCTGGCGGACCCGTCCCCGCTCGTCCGTCACCGCGACGAAACCGGCCGCCCGGAGCCGGGCCGCGAACCGCGCGTTGCGCTTGCGGTTGACGAGGAACCCGATGCCCAGCACGGCCATGAGCGCGCCCCACACCCCGAGCACGAAGGGCCGTCCGCCCTCGCCCACCCGCACCAGGCCGATGACCATGCCGACGGTCAGCCCGAGCGCGCCGAGGACCACGCGCCGCTCGGCGCTCCGGCCGGTCAGGTCGAAGTTGATGCGGGCCTTGAGCAGTTCGAGGGCGTCCGGTGGGGCCGGCGGCAGGGAGGTGCCGTCCCCGGCGTTCGGGTACTGCGCCCAGGTGCGCGCGGCCCGTTCCCGCGCCCGGGGGCTCGGGTCGGGCACGATGAGCATCCTCAGCGCGCTGTTGTGACCGCTGCCCTGCCGTACGTCCGCGTACTCGTACCCGAACTGCTGCGCCACGTAGGCCAGTCGGGCCAGCTTCGTCACGGACGCCATGGCGCTGGTGACCTCGACGGGTTCTCCCGTGGCCATCAGCTGGAGCATCTTCCGCGTCTGCCGCTTGCTCACGGCACCGCCCCGATGTACTCGAGGGTGTCGCTGCCGCCCTCGTCCCAGCTGATGACCACGTCGTCGCCGTCACGGCGCACCGTGCCGTAGATGAGGTCGGAGTCGTCCGTGCTCGCCGTCCCCATGGGCTTCAGGGCCATGCGGAAGGAGTCGTCGTCGCGATAGGCACCGAGACCGGTCAGGATGCCCTTGCCGCCGGCGATGTCTATGTAGGAGAGGGCGTACTTGTCCTTCATGTCGCCGGACTCGTACTTCGAGCCGACCGTGAGGGTCCTGATCTCCGCGTCCTGCCACTGCCCCTCGACGGCGGGCTCGGCCGGCGCGTCACCGGCCTTGTCACCGGCCTCGTCGTCCGAGGCGCCGCCGGAGCCGAGGCCGTACGGCTCCTCGTCCGACTCCTCCACCGACGGGGACGGGAGGCCGGCCGCCGCCTCGCTCTCCCCCGCGGTCACGCTCGGCGCCGCCGAGACGCTGCCGCCGGCCGTGCGTTCGCCGTCGTCGCCCCCGCTGCCGGTGGCGAGGAAGATCCCGACGCCGCACACCGCCACGATCACCGCGGCGGCCGCGACGATCAGGGCCGTCTTCTTCCTGGCGCCCCCGTCGCCCGGCGGCGCGGGCGGGGGCGGGTAGCTGCCGTACGGCGCCCCGTACGGGGGCGGGGCCTGGCCCGGGTAGGGGGGCGGCACGGGGGCGCCGTAGGGCTGCTGGGGCTGCGGCGACTGGCCGTACGACCCGGGATACGGCGGCTGCTGTGGTTGCTGCGCTTGCTGCTGCTGAGGAGGCTGCGGCGGCTGAAGCTCGTAACCGTCGTCCTGCGGCGGCGGGCCGGGAGGCTGGGTCATCGGCGGGTGTCACTCCTCGGATCACGTCGGCGAGTCGAAGGAACACCCGCCCCACGCTCCAAACAACCACCACGCCACGCACGCTCGCAAGTGCGTCCCGTACACGGTTACACGGTCGCTACCTGCCGGAACGACCCGTGGAGCAGGCGCAGGAGCGCCTCGCCTCACGCATGTGTCCGCAGAAGCTCCGCAGCCAGCTGCCGGACGCGCTCGCGCGCTGCCGGAGGGCCGGTCACGGTGACCCGGTCGCCGAACTGCAGGAGCATGCGGACGTCGTCCACGTTCCGGCCGGAGAGCGTGATGCGCACGCGCCGCGAGTCCACGGCGTCCTGAACGGTCAGCCGGCGGCCGAGGATACGCCTCGCCCTGTCGAGCTGGTCCGCGTCGAGCTCGGCGTGGATCCGGACGGTGTCCGGGCCGTCCGGACTCTCCCAGCTCGCCGTCAGCTGTGCCGCGACGCTGTTCAGGGTCGCCTCCGGCCGCAGTCGACGGGGTACGCGCAGGGCCTCCCACTCACTCAGCCGCTCCAGGGCGTGCAGTCGGGGACGGCCCGCGCAGTCCGCCACGAGGTACCACCGCCCGGCCTTGGCCAGCAGGCCGTAGGGATCGACGACCCGCCACGTGGGCGCGTTCTCCTCGGACCGGCGGTAACGAACACGCAGTCGTACACCGCGCCGCAGATCACTTACCAGAGCTGCCGACGGCAGATCTTCGCTCTCCGCGTCTCGGAGGAACCACGGCCGGTTGTCGGTGGTGACGACCGCGCTGAGCGGCAGCCCGTCGACGACGGACGGACGCAGCACCGACCGCACCTTCTGGTGCGCGCGCCGGGTCTGGCCCGCGGCTCCCAGTTGCTCGCGCTGCTGGTCGTCGAGGCCGTGGAGCGCGAGGTGGTCCCGTTCGTCCGGGGTGAGCCGCGCCGCGTCGAGCCGCCCCCCGGGCAGGAGCGTCACCCCACCCGTGCGACCGCGCCGCACCAGCAGCGGAAAGCCCGCCTCCTGCAGCCACCGCAGGTCCCGCAGGACGGTACGGACCGACACACCGACCTGAGCCGCCAGGTCGGCGGTCGTCGTGGTCTGTCGGGACTGCAGTGCCAGCAGCAGCGAGAAGAAGCGGTCAGGGGTCACGCAACCAAGATTCCCAGGACTTCCCGGGAAACACGACGGATCCCGTCATGATTGCCCGGCACGCTCCAGTGGTCCGTCGCAACAGACCCACCGACCCACCGACTCATGGAGTGAGCGATGCCGAAGAAGTCGATCGCGTTCATCGTCTACGTCAACGACGCCCCCGCGGCTGCCCTTTTCTACGCGGACCTCCTGGACATCGAGCCGACCTTCGAGACCCCCCGTTACATCGCCTTCAACCTCGGCGACGGCGCCGAACTCGCCCTCTGGAGCGGACAGACCGACACCGTGACCCCGGCGACCCCGCGCACCAGCGAAATCTGCCTCACCCTGGGCGACGGCCCCGACGTCGTCGACCGCCTCTTCGAGCAGTGGGTGGCGAAGGGGGCCCGAGCGGTCAGCGAGCCCCACGACGACGTCTTCGGCCGCACCTTCGTCGTCGCGGACCCGGACGGGAACCTGATCCGGGTGGCACCTGTCGACTGACGGGACCGGCAGCGGCAGCGGCCGTGTGCCATGGGTACGGCGGCTGCCGCCCTCATCCGCGTCATCCCGTTCGGAGCGATCCGCTTCCCGACCACGGGGCAGTCGTTCGACTACGCCGAGGGACCGGTCGCGCAGCTCGACACGGTGCAACTGGACTCTCAGCATGGAGGCTGTGACTTTCTCGACGCGGACACTCAGTTGTGCACGTACCGCGCGGTACTGGACGCCATGAACTCGTGCGCCTTGAGCAGCGCAGCATCACGCGACTTCATCCAGCGCCGTTTCCAGGACATCTAAAGGAGACCGACCGTGCAGACCACCCACTGGCGTAAGTCGACTTACAGCGGCGACGGCTCCAACTGCGTGGAGGTCGCCGTTACGCCCACCACCATCCTCATACGCGACTCAAAGACACCCGAGACTCGGCAGGTCTCCCTGTCTTCCACCGCGTGGAATTTGTTTCTCGCGTACGTCGCAGGGAACGCACCACGGTTTACGTCGCGTTGAGCAAGGCAAGGCTCACCGCCTGGCACACTCGGAGACGGCTGTCCCTGCGTACGCGTACTCAGACTGGCTGCGTCGCTCGACCCTGACGCTGCCGGTCCGCGCTCCGCACGATGAGTGCCTCAGCGTCCGATGGCCGGCCCCGAGCCCTCATCCAACGCATCTTCCAAGACCTGTGAGGACCCCGATGCCCGAACTCGCCTGGCGGAGATCGACTTACAGCGCCGAAGCCGCTAATTGCCTGGAAGTAGCCACTCACCCCACCGCCATTCACCTACGCGACTCCACCACACCCGAAGCCCGGCGGGTCTCCTTGTCCCCCACCGCGTGGACTTCGTTCCTCGCGTACGTCGCAGAGAGCGCACCACGACGCACGCTGCACTGAACCGAGGTGACAGCGCCGTCAGAAATCCATGAAGTGCAGCCTGGCGTTCATGACGATCAGCACGATGCCGATGACACAGAAGAACCCGGCGACGATCCTCAACAGGCTTCCGTTGCCGTAGAGCGCCGAGACGTAGCGACTTCCGATGTAGTCGGATGTGCTCTCCGACCATCCCCGGAAGTTGGACGCCGCGAATCCTCCCAAGCACATCAAGACGATGCCGAGGGCGATTTCACCGACCACCGGCGTGTGAGCAGTTCGCGCTGCCAGCGCAAAGGGGTGCATCACTGTCTTGCCTGGGCCGATCGCTCAGCCCTTGCGCCGACCCTGCCCCCGCTCCACCCCGATCGGCCACAGCCTCGGGCTCCGCTTCGCCGCGATGTCCTCGATCCAGCCCACCGCCACGATCGACAGTCCGATCAGCGGCCAGACCAGGACGAACATCCACATCGAGTACGTCGTCGTCAGCGCGTCCATCATCCGTTCGTCCATGAACGGCAGGCTGTAGAACTGGTCGATGATCGGGGACGTGACCGCGATCAGCAGGTTGTGCCAGAGGTAGATCGTGACGGCCCGGTTGTTGAAGAGCGTCACGAGCCAGTCCCACTTGGCGAGGCGGCCGGGCAGCTCCTGCCAGGACGGCGAGTACGAGAGCAGGATGACCACGAAGCCGAAGGACCAGGTCGCCTGGGCGAGCGGGATGCTGTTCAGGTCCCAGCCGTCCTCGGTGAGGTGACCGGACGCCCACCACAGGCCGAAGGCCATGATCAGGGCGGAGACCGAGACGGCGAGGTAGCGGGGCACCCTCGCCAGCAGGCCCTCCTGGTGGGCGAAGCCCAGGACCCAGCAGCTGCCGTAGACGGCGAAGTCGGTGACGGCGTTGCCGGTCTCGCCGGGGATGGGCACCAGTCCGGTGCCCACGACCGCCGTCAGCGCCATCGGCGCGGCGAGCGTCACCCACGGCGCCCGGCGGAACGCCCACAGCAGCAGCGGGGACGCGAGCACGAACCAAAGGTAGGTGCGCAGGTACCACAGCACCTCCGCCGCCTGCGCCGCCCAGCTCGCGTCCAGCAGCCCGCCCGGGAAGCCGATCTCCTCCGGGTAGGGGGGAGCGCCGAGCGGGAACACGTAGTTCAGCGCACTCGCCAGGCTCCAGGTGCCCCCGTCGGCGGGGTTCCAGCCGCCCAGGAGGAGCAGCGTCACCACCACCGCGCCGAACACCCACAGCGGGGGCAGCAGCCGGCGCACCCTGCCCCGGATCACTCCGAGTGCCGGGCGGCTCAGCGAACGCGCCATCAGCGAGCCCGCCAGCGCGAACATCACGCCCATCGAGGGGAACAGGATCGACAGCCACGCCCAGCCAAAGACGTGGTAGACCACGACACGGACCAGCGCGATGGTGCGCAGCAGGTCGAGGTAGCGGTCGCGGCCGGGCTTCGCGGGCCTCGGTGGCGCGGAGGGCTCGGTCGACCCGGCCGGCTCGGCGGGCTCGGTCCCCGTTCGCGTTCCGGCACCCTCCGCGCCCCCGGGCAGCGGCGGCTGCTCCCCCCGCTGCTGCGGGAGGTCGTACGGGACTCCGCCGTACGGCTGCAGGTACAGGTCCTCCGTACCGGTGGACCCCTGGTGACCCTGCGCACCCTGATGCTGCTGAGTCATCCCACCGGCCTCCGCTCGTCAGCGCCGTACGTCCGCTGGCCCGGCATCGACGCCTCCGGCGGGGGCGCCCCCACCACGCCCGTGCGGCGCAGTTTCTGCCAGCGCAGGCGGCCGCCGGTGAGGGCGGTGATCCAGGACTGGAGCAGGACGACGTACATGAGCTGGCGGTAGAGGATCTGCTGGAGCGGGAGCGAGATGAGGTGGGTCATGCGCTCCTTGTCGAGGCGGAACGCGTAGGCCGCGCAGACCGCCTGGATGGCGAGGACGCCCAGCCAGGCGCCGATCGTCTTGCCGGTCGGGCCGAAGATGAGGCCGTAGAGGAGAAAGACGTCGATCAGGGGGGCCAGCAGCGGCGCCACCACCATGAACAACGACACGAACGGCAGGCCGACCCGGCCGAAGCGGCCCGACGGGCCCTTCTCGACGAGCGCCTTGCGGTGCTTCCAGATCGCCTGCATCGTGCCGTACGACCAGCGGTAGCGCTGCGACCACAGCTGCTGGACGGACTCGGGGGCCTCGGTCCAGGCGCGGGCGTTCTCCGCGTAGACGACGCGCCAGCCGTCGCGGTGCATCGCCATGGTGATGTCGGTGTCCTCGGCGAGCGTGTCGTCGCTCATGCCGCCGACGCGCTCCAGGGCCGTGCGCCGGAACGCGCCGACCGCACCGGGGATCGTCGGCATGCAGCGCAGGACGTCGTACATGCGGCGGTCGAGGTTGAAGCCCATCACGTACTCGATGTGCTGCCAGGCACCGATCAGGGAGTCCTTGTTGCCCACCTTGGCGTTGCCCGCGACCGCGCCGACGCTCGGGTCGGCGAAGGGCTGCACCAGCTCGCGGACGGTGGACGGCTCGAACACCGTGTCGCCGTCCATCATCACGATCAGGTCGTAGCGGGCGTTGGCGACGCCCCGGTTGAGCGCGGCGGGCTTACCCGCGTTGAGCTGGCGGACGACGCGGACGTTGGGCAGGCGCAGGTTCTCCACGATCCGGGCCGTGCCGTCGCTCGAGCCGTCGTCGATGACGATGACCTCGACGGGGTGGTCGCTAGCCATCAGCGAGCGCACCGTGTTCTCGATGCACTTGGCCTCGTTGTACGCGGGCACCAGCACCGACACCGGTTCGGTGACCGGGCCCCTCGGCCCCCAACGGAAGTTCTTCTTCCGTACCCGGCGCGCGTGGATGCCGGACAGCAGGAGCATCAGGCCGAAGCGGGAGAAGACGAGGACGCCGATCACGGCGAGCCCGACCGTCAGGACGGCGGTGATGTGCTCCGAGGCCTGGACCAGGACGATCCACGCCTTGCCCTTGACCGCCTCGAGCCCCGCCACCTCCGTGTGCGCGCTGGGCGCGCCGAGGGCCTCGGTCAGGTTGTCGAACTCGTACCCCTGGGCGGCGAGGTCCGGCAGGAACCGGTCGAGGGCCGCGACGGTCTGGCTGCGGTCACCGCCGGAGTCGTGCATCAGGACGATGGCGCCCTCGCCGCCCTTCGGCGTGGCCGCGCGGACGATCGCGTCGACGCCCGGCCGCTTCCAGTCCTCGGTGTCGGCGTCGTTGAGGACGGTGAGGTAGCCGCGGCTGCCGATGTAGTCGGTGACCGGCCAGGACTTGTTGTCCATGGCGGCGGAGAACGACGAGTACGGCGGCCGGAAGATCGAGGTGCGGATGCCGGCGGCGCCCGCGAGCGCCAGCTGGTTCTGCGACAGCTCCCAGTCGATGCGCGCCTGCGACTGGTACGACAGGTCGGGGTGGTTGAAGGTGTGCAGGCCGATCTCGTGGCCCTCGTCGACCATGCGCTGGACGAGGTCGGGGTAGCGCGAGGCCATGGTGCCGGTGATGAAGAAGACGGCGTGCGCGTCGTGCTTCTTCAGTACCTCGAGGACCTTGGGCGTCCACTCGGGGTCCGGGCCGTCGTCGAAGGTGAGGACGAGCCGGCGGTCGGGCACGCTCAGGGTGCTGGGGGTGCCGTCGCGGGTGTCGATGACCGGGTCGCCCTCGAGGATCTCCTTCGGCACCTGGTCGGTGGCGGCCGGGGGGCGGACGCGGTGGTCGGCGAGGATCTCGCTGTGCACGTACCCGCGCAGCATCAGCATCGCCATCAGCGCGGTGAGGACGAGGACGGGCAGCAGGTAACGCAGGGGGAGCCGACGGCGCCGGGCTCGCGAGGCCGAGCCGTGGCGGGGGGAGCGGGCCATCAGACGATGTTCTCCGGGGGCGATGAGTCGGGGGAGTCGGACGTGCCCGCCGCGGCGAGCGCGGGCTTGCGGGAGGCGGAGCCGCCGGCGGCGGTGCCGGAACGGTCACCCGCGGCGAGGCCGTCGAGCGGGGCCTCCTCGGCGGACGGACTGTCCGTGACCTCGGGTGAGGCGTCGGGCGAGTCGACGGAGCCGGACGGCGCCGTGATCGTCGGGGCGACGGGCGACTCGACGTCCTGGTCGCCGCCGGAGGGCGCCGTGTCGGCTTCCCCACCGGCCGGCAGCTCGGGGTCGGGGGAAGCCTCCGGCGCCGGGAGTTCGTCCGACGGGTCCACGACGGTACCGGTCCCGGGGGCCGGGACGATGTCGACGGTCGAGGTCGGGTCCGCCTGCGGCGGCACGTCGGCCGTCTCGGACGGGTCGGCCGACACGTCGGGCTGCGGGGAGCTGTCGACCTGGCCGGCCGGCTTGTCGCCCTCCTGGCTCTCCACCGGCACCCAGGGCGCGTCGGAGTTGCCCGACAGGAGCGTGGCGACGATGACGACGGCGTAGACCGCGCAGGCCACGCCGACGAGGATGCCTAGACGGCGCAGCCAGCCCGCGCGGCGGCCGGACTCGTCGACGAAGACCGGGGCGGCCTCCGAGTCGTTGCCGCCCGGCGCGCCCTTGGCCTGCTGGACGAGCCAGTCCTGCATCTGGGGGCCCACCACGTCCATCTGGACGGTGACCTCGTGGGGGTCGTGGGTGTGGCCGGTGTCCTCGGCCGGCGCCGAGGAGCCGTGCGGAGTGGCCGGGGCGGTCGGGACGGCCGGGGGGACCGAAAGCCGCCCCAGTTGCCGGGTGTCCGGGTCCACGAAGGTCCGGGTGTCCGGCCTGACGCTCGCTCGTGTGTCCGACCTCGGGCCCGGACCCGTGCCGGGCGCCTTGCCGCGGCGTATTTCCGGCCAACCGCTCGGTGCCGGGGCCGGCTTGTCGGCCCGCTGCTTGCCGTTGCCGGAGGACCGGAGGGACTGCGTTCCGGCAGCCGGGTCGGTCAGGGCGGCCGGGACTCCCGTGGCCTCCGTGACTTCCGGGACCTCCAGAAACGACCGTGTCTCCGGCTGCTCGGGTATCAGCCGGGTCTCGGCCGCGGAGTGGGACAACGGCTCGCCCACCCACCCCTTGCTGCCGCTACCGCTGCCGCTGCCGAACGCGTCGAACGGCCGCGTCTCCGGCCGCTGTTCGGGTATCAGCCGGGTTTCGGCCGCCGGGTCGGACAACGGCTCGCCCACCCACCCCTTGCTGCCGCTACCGCTGCCGCTACCGAACGCGTCGAACGGCCGCGTCTCCGGCCGCTGTTCGGGTATCAGCCGGGTTTCGGCCGCGGCGTCGCGGCCGGCGGCCGGATCGGACGCCGAGGGCTGACGGGGTACGCGGGCTCGCGGGACGTCGGGCCAGCCGCCCGAGCGCTCGCTCACGTCACGCCGGGCGACCCGTCGGTCGCCGGACTCGCTCACGCCAGGACTCGATGACACGCCAGGACTTGATGAGACACCAGATCTCGATGAATCGTCACTGCGCCCATGAGTCGGCCAACCACTGTCCGGTCGCTCCGGTTGGGCGTCTTTTCGCCAGTTCTCCACACGCACGCACATCCCCCCAAGGGACACTGTCGGGCGCGCGTACGATTCCGGGCACTTCGCACTTTGCTGTCCGGATCGAGCCCCCCACCCGATCCAGGCGCCCCCTACATCCCACGCGCCCGGCCCCCGAATGTAGCGCACGTGAGAGAAGTGTGCGTGCGGTGTCTCAGGTGCCACTCATCATGATGAGGGCATCCGTGGCTGGAATCCACCCCTCGGCGGGCCGCCGCAGCCACCCCTCCTCGGCCGCGAGTGCGGCGGCCGCACGGGTGAGTGCCGCGAGTGCCGGATGCGCCAACCCCCTTCGCCACACCAGCGATACGGGCGACAGCGGCACGGGATCGACGAGTGGCCGGATCACCGCCCCCGGCATGGCCGGGAAGTCCATGACGGCCAGTACGGGCATCCTCGACTTGGCCATGATCCGCTGGAACTCGTCGACCCCGACGGCGAGCGGAGCGGGCGGCGCGAGGGCGATGCCGCGCCCCTCGAACAGCAGCCGGGCCAGCTCCGTCCACTCCGGCGTCCGGGGGTTCCCGGCGCCCGCGTACACGGTCTCGCCGGCCAGCGCGGCCAGCGGGACCTCCTCGCGGGCGGCCAGCCGGTGGTCCGCGGGCAGGATCACCGCCATCGGCTCGTACCGCACCGGCTGCTGCTCCAGACGGGCGCGCACCGCCGGGTCCAGCCCCGCGTACCGGCCGAGCGACACATCGAGCCGGCCCGCGAGGATCTCCGCGGCGGCACCGGTGAGACCGCTCTCGAAACGGGTCATCAGCTCGTCCTCGGGGGCCAGTTCGCGGGCGCGGGCGAGGATCCGTTCACCGATGAGCCCCGGACTGTTCACGTCGACGAGCAGCGGCCGGGGCGCGGCCCGGCCGGCCGCGCCCCGGCCGAACGCCGCGAGCAGTTCCTCCTGCGCCCGCAGCACCCGGCGCGCGTACGGCAGCAGCCGCGTCCCGTCGGCGGTCAGGGTCACCTGCCGGGTCGTCCGGGCGAAGAGTGCGGCGCCCAACTCCCGCTCCAGCCGCCGCACGTCGCGGCTGAGCGCCTGCTGGGCGACGTACAGCCGGGCGGCGGCCCGCGTGAAGTGCAGCTCCTCCGCGACGGCGAGGAAGGCGCGCAGGAGGCGGGGGTCCAGTACGTCGAGCGGTATCGGCGTGGGTACGGCGTCGGCGGGCACCCCGTGAACCTACACGCGAACCCACAACCCAGGTGCGTGAATCGTCACGGAGCAGGTGTTGGACGGACGATCACGACCGGGGCGACCGTGCATCCATGCCGCAACGACTTCCACGACTGCTCCCAACGACGGGCCCCTTCACCCCCTACCGCCGCCTCTTCGCCCTCCCCGGCACCCGCGCCTTCACGCTCGGCAACCTGCTCGCCCGGCTCCCCATGGGCATGTTCAGCGTGAGCGCGGTCATCATGATCGCCAGTGAGCGGGGGTCGTACGCCCTCGCCGGTGCCGTCACCGCGACGGGACTGGTCGCGACGGCGCTGGTCGCCCCGTTGACCGCGCGGCTGATCGACCGGCACGGACAGGCCAGGGTGGCCGTGCCCGCCACCGCGCTGGCCGTACTGGGCAGCCTGTCCCTGCTGCTGTGCATGCGCTTCGACGCCCCGACCTGGACCCTGTTCCTCGCGTACGCGGCCACGGCGACGACCCCCAACACGGGCGGGATGTCCCGCGCCCGCTGGGCCCACCTGCTGCGGGACGACCCGGCGGCGCTGCACACCGCGAACTCCTTCGAACAGGCGGCGGACGAGCTGTGCTTCATGCTCGGCCCGGTCCTCGCGGCCTTCCTGTGCACCTCCCTCTTCCCCGAGGCGGGCACCCTGACCGGGCTGGTGCTGCTGATGACGGGCATCCTCGTCTTCACCGCCCAGCGGTCCACGGAACCGCCCGCCCCGGGTCGTACGGCCGCGTTCCGGTCCCCGCTCCGTACCCGCGGTATACCCCCGCTGGTGGCCGTGTGCCTGGCCACGGGCGCGGTGTTCGGTTCACTGGAGGTGGTGACGATCGCCTTCGCGGACACCCAGGGCCGGCAGTCCGCGGCGGGGCTCGTCCTCGCCCTCCAGGCAGCGGGTTCGTGCGCCGCGGGGCTGGTGTTCGGCATGTGGAAGCCCGCGGGCCCGGCCGCCCGCCGGCTGCCGTGGTGCGTCGCCGCGATGACGCTGCTGATGGTGCTGCCGCTGCTCGCGGCCACCCTGACCGGCTCGCTCGTCGTGCTGGCGGGCGCGCTCCTCGTCGCCGGCATGGCCACCGCGCCGACGATGATCACCACCATGGCCCTGGTGCAGCAGCGCACCCCCAAGGGCCGGCTGAACGAGGGCATGACCCTCGCGGTCACCGGGCTGCTCGGCGGCATCGCCGGCGGTTCGGCGGCCGGCGGGTGGCTGGCCGAGCACGTCTCGGCGACGGCCGGGTACGCCGCCCCGGTGACGGCGGCGGCCCTCGCCCTGCTCATGGCCCGGGCGACGGCCCGCCCGCGCCGGGCCGGTGGAGCCCGGCGGGGGCACCGGGTCCCCACCGGTTCACGTCCCTCCCGCGCGGCCCATTGACGAGCCCCCGGCCCGCCTCTACCTTCCCCGTCATCGAAGCGCTTCGACGTACGACGTGTGCCGTACTCCGCGTCCCGTACGACGGACGACGGACGACGAACGGCGTCGAACCGGTGCGATGGACGCTGAGCGACCCTCGGACACCATCCGGCTCGCCCTGGAGGGACAGGATGTCGACGGCAGGAAGGCGTGACGCACGGGTGCCGGACGGGCCCGCGGAAGCGGCACCGGGACCCCCGCGATGGTGAAGATCACCGATGTGGCGCGCCACGCCGGCGTCGCCCCGAGCACCGTGTCGTACGCGTTGAGCGGCAAGCGCCCGATCTCCGCGGCGACCCGGCGGCGCGTGGAGGAGGCCATCCGTGTGCTGGGCTACCGGCCGCACCCGGGCGCGTGGGGCACGGGCGGCCGCCGGTCGAACGTACTGGCCCTGGTGGCACCGCTGCGGGACGGTGCCCTCACGTCCGCGGTGGCGGAGTGCGCGCTGTCCGTGACGACCGCTGCCCGCCGGCTCGACCACGACGTGCTGCTGGTGCTGCGCGAGGAGGGCGGGCACGGCGAGGACGGGCACGGCGAGGACGGGCACGGCGTGGACGGGCTGCGGCGGGTGGCGGACGGCGCGGCGGCGGACGCGCTGATCGTGATGGACGCGCGGACGCGGGACGCACGGACGCCCTTGCTGCTGCGGAGTCTCGGCCGGCCGGCGGTACTGATCGGGTCGTCGGCCGAGCCGGCCGGGCTGACCTGTGTCGACCTCGACTTCGGCGCGGCGGGCGAGCTGTGCGTGGAGCACCTGGCGGGGCTCGGGCACCGGGTGGTCGCGCTCGTGGGTGCGTCGCCGGAGGTCTATCTGCGCGGGACCGGGGAGGCGCAGCGGGTGGTGCGGGGCTTCACGGCGGCCGCCGACCGGCACGGGCTGTCGTCCGCCGTGCTTCCCTGTCCGTCGTCGGCGGCCGCGGCCCGCGCGGTGGCCGAGCGGCTGCTGCGCGAGCGGCCCGCCCTGAGCGGCGTCGTGGTGCACAACGAGGCCGTCGTGGAGCCGCTGATCGACGCGTTCGAGGCGCTGGGGCTCCGGGTGCCGGCCGATGTGTCGGTGGTCGCGCTCCGCCCGTCCGGTCCGGCCACGGACGCCCGGCAGCCGGTCACCTCCGTGGACGCCCCGGCCGCCGAACTGGGCGCCCGGGCCGTGGACCTGCTGGCACGGAAGCTGAACGGCACCCCCGTACCGGAGACGACCCTGCTCCCACCCCGGCTGACCCCCCGAACGACCACGTCTCCCCGCACGCCGGCTTGAGCCGCACGGCGACCACGAGCCCCACCCCGAGCGAGCGAGGGCGCCTCACGGGCAAAGGGCACCCCCGAGCGATGGGGGCGCGGGTGGCGAAGCCCCCGCACCGCGCGGCGAAGCCCGCGCAGGAACGACGAAGGCGACGCGGCCCACGCTCTCCGTGGGCACACGTCGCCTATCGCCTTCGTGGAGATGGCGGGAATCGAACCCGCGTCCAACGGTGCAGAATCAGGGCTTCTCCGTGTGCAGTCCGCTACGTTTTTCTCGGCCCCGGAGATCACGCGGACAAGTCTCCGACGGGCTCAGTCACTGTTTGGTTTCCCTCTTCACCCCGTGACCGGGATCAAGGTTTAGTCCCCTAGTCGATGCCAGGATCCGGGTCGGGAACGGCCCCGGGCTGACACTCCCTTAGTAGGAGGCTCGCGATCGCTACCTGAGATCAGGCAGCGAGGGCGAAGGCCTGCTGGGAGGAATCGCGCTTGGTATTGGCGATTATTTTTTTCGGCCTGTGGTTTACGAGATCATGGCCGCTTCCTCGACACGCTTCCCCTGCTTCGACAGCCGCTGTCGAAACCGATCATCCCCATGTTGATTTTTCAATCGGCGCCCCTCGCGAGGAGGGACTCACACCTGCACGGTGCGGATGCCATCGTACGTGACCAACGCACGTCCGTGCCAGCGTATTCCTCCGGTGGCCCGCGGGAGGCCGCGGCGTCACGCCCGCTGCTGCCGCCGCACCGCCGAGACCGCGCGCTCCGTCTCGCGCCGGTCCTGCTTCTCGCGGAGCGTCTGCCGCTTGTCGTACTCCTTCTTGCCCTTCGCCAGCGCGATCTCGATCTTGGCCCGGCCGTCCTTGAAGTACAGCGCCAGGGGCACGATCGTGTGGCCCGTCTCCTGCGACTTCTGCTCCAGCTTGTCGATCTCCTCGCGGTGCAGCAGCAGCTTCCGCTTGCGCCGGGCGGTGTGGTTGGTCCACGTGCCCTGGCTGTACTCCGGCACGTGCACGTTGTGCAGCCAGGCCTCGTGCCCGTCGAGCTGCACGAAGCCGTCGGCCAGCGAGGCCCGCCCCTGACGCAGTGACTTCACCTCGGTCCCGGTGAGGACCAGGCCGGCCTCGTACGTGTCGAGGATGAGGTAGTCGTGCCGCGCCTTCTTGTTCTGCGCGATCAGCTTGCGCCCTTTTTCCTTAGCCATAGTGCTCGCCATTTTCGCACTACGGAGGCGCTGCGGGGGAAGTCGATTACCGCGGGGCCACGAGACTACGAGGGGGCGCCCAGCCCGCTCAGCACCGTCTCCGCCCGCTGCAGGGCGCCCTTGTCGGCCTCCAGGTCGGGCGTGATGCCGCTGCCGTCGACGCCACGGCCGGACGGGGTGCGGTAGTGCCCGACGGTCAGTTCGGCGACGGAGCCGCCGGGGAGCCGGCCCGGCATCTGCACCGAGCCCTTGCCGAAGGTGCGGGAACCCACCACGACCGCGCGGCCACGGTCCTGCAGGGCACCGGTGAGGAGTTCGGCCGCGCTCATCGTGCCGCCGTCGACGAGCGCGACCAGGGGTCTGGTGAGGTCGCCGCCGGGCTCGGCGTGCAGGGCGCGCTGGTCGCCGTCGACGTCGTACGTGGCGACGAGCCCGCCGTCGAGGAAGGCGGAGGCGGCGGTGACGGCCTCGGCGACCAGCCCGCCGGAGTTGCCGCGCAGGTCCAGCACGAGTCCGGCGTCCGCGGGCGCCCGGTCCACGGCGGCGCGTACGCGGTCGCCGGAGCCCTTGGTGAAGGCGGCGACCGCGATGACGGTGACCCCGCCGGCGGTCTCGTGGACGGTCACGGAGTCCGTGGAGAGGCGGGCCCGGCGCAGCGTCTCGCTCCACACGCGCGTGCCCCGCTGCAGGCCCACCGAGACGGTCGTACCGGCGGCCGCGTCCTCGGCGTCGCCGCGCAGTAAGGAGACGACCTCGGTGACGGGCCGGCCCTCGACGGCCGCGCCGTCGACGGCGCGCAGCCGGTCGCCCTCACGGATGCCGGCCCGGGCGGCGGGCGAGCCCTCCCGTACGCGGCTGACCTCGATCCGGCCGTCGCGCTCGCGCCGGGCCCACAGGCCCACCCCGGTGTACTCGCCGTCCAGGGCCTCCTCGAAGGCCTCGTACTCGCCCTCGGAGTACACGGCGCCCCAGCGGTCCCCGCTGCGGCTCACGGCGCGCTCGGCGGCCTCCGTGGGGGACTTGCCCTCGGCCATGGCCTCGGCGGCGGCCTCGGCGACGTCCTCGTGGTGGCCGGTGGGGGCGGACCGGCCGATGGCGACGGACCTGTCCCCGGTGTCGCCCGGGTCCGCGGGTGCCCCGAGGGAGCCGGTGGCGGCCCCCGCGGCGAGGACACTCGCGAAGACGATCGTCAGGGCCGCTCCGCGGCGGACGCGGCGGGGCGGACAGAACTTATCTCGGCCCGGCATGCCGGTGAGTCTAGGACAAGGGAGAGGGCCGTACGGCTGGTTGACCGCACGGCCCTTCTTGGTGTGCGTCACACCTTCAGGTACTTGCGCAGCGTGAAGAAAGCGGCCAGCGCGGGCATCAGGAGGCTCGCCGCGAGGATGAGCGGCAGCTTGGTGAGCACGGCGTCCCAGCCGACGAAGTTGATCAGCGGGAGCTTCTCCGAGAGGGTCACTCCGCCCTCGATCACGAACTGCTGGCCCAGTATCAGGGAGGTGCAGGCGATGGTGCCGCCGATCAGACCGGCGACCGCGGCCTCCGCGATGAACGGTGCCTGGATGTAGAACCCGGAGGCACCCACCAGCCGCATGATCCCGGTCTCGCGGCGGCGGCTGAACGCCGAGACCCGCACCGTGTTGACGATCAGCATCAGCGCCACGACCAGCATGACGAACATCACGCCGCGCGCCGCCCAGTTCAGGTATCCGAGCAGCGTGAAGAGGTTGTCGAGGGTGCCCTTCTGGTCCGCCACCTGCTGCACACCGGCCCGGCCGTTGAAGGCGCTGGTGATGACCTGGTACTTCTCCGGGTCCTTCAGCTTGACGCGGTACGACTCCGGCATCTGGTCCGGAGTGATGGAGGCGGCCAGCGGGGAGTCGCCGAACTGCTCCTTGTAGTGCTTGTACGCCTGGTCCTGCGACTCGTACAGCACCTCGTCGACGACCGACATCTTGTCCAGGTCGGTCTTGATCTGCTCCTTCTGCTCCGTGGTGACGGCGCCCTGGGCGCAGGCGGGATCGGACTTGGCGTCGCTCTTGTTGCAGAGGTAGATCGAGACGTTGACCTTGTCGTACCAGTAGCCCTTCATCTGGGTGACCTGGTCGCTCATCAGGAGCGAGCCGCCGAACAGGGCCAGGGAGAGGCCGACGGAGACGATCACCGCGAAGGTCATCGTCAGGTTGCGGCGGAGACCGACACCAATCTCCGAGAGAACGAACTGCGCGCGCATGGCGTCTTCTTCGGGCCTTTCGTGGACGTGGGGATCAGTGCTGGTAGCCGTAGACGCCGCGCGCCTGGTCGCGGACGAGGCGGCCCTTCTCCAGCTCGATGACGCGCTTGCGCATCTGGTCCACGATGTTCTGGTCGTGGGTCGCCATCACCACGGTCGTACCGGTGCGGTTGATCCGGTCGAGCAGCTTCATGATGCCGACGGAGGTCTGCGGGTCGAGGTTGCCGGTCGGCTCGTCGGCGATCAGCAGCTTGGGCCGGTTGACGAAGGCCCGCGCGATGGCGACGCGCTGCTGCTCACCGCCGGACAGCTCACCGGGCCTGCGGTCCTCCTTGCCGCCGAGCCCGACGAGGTCGAGCACCTGGGGCACGGACTTGCGGATCTCGCCACGCGTCTTGCCGATCACCTCCTGCGCGAAGGCGACGTTCTCGCCGACCGTCTTGTTCGGCAGCAGGCGGAAGTCCTGGAACACGGTCCCCAACTGGCGGCGCATCTGCGGCACCTTCCAGTTGGAGATGCGCGCGAGGTCCTTGCCCAGCACGTGCACCTGGCCCTGGCTGCACCGCTCCTCGCGGAGGATCAGCCGCAGGAAGGTGGACTTGCCGGAGCCCGAGGACCCCACGAGGAAGATGAACTCGCCCTTCTCGACCTCCAGGGAGACGTCCCTGAGGGCGGGGTGGGTCTGCTTGGGGTAGACCTTGGACACGTTGTCGAATCGGATCACGGATGCACCACGGGTCGCCGGGGGTAGATGAGCGTGACCATACGCGAACCGGGAGTGCGGCCGCAGGCGGCGGTCGCTTCTTCGCGTGGGTTGTGCCTTTTGTGCTGGCCGGAAGACGGTACTCGGCCGGAAGCGTGGGACATGCCGTGCGCAACGGCGGTCGGCACGTGACACCGGGGGGCCTTCGGCGCGCCCTCCGCGGAGTGCTTTCGGCCCTCCCCCGGGGCCGCGCCGAATTCCGCGGAACCTGGCACAGTGGAGGGGGGAACGGTCGCGATGCGCGATGCGTTGCGCATGAGTGAGAGGCCACTGCGAGGAGGGCGGGCGCATGACGTACGACCGGTTGGTGTGCGCGAACTGCGCGGCGCCCGTGAGCGAGGGCCGCTGTCCGGTCTGCCGGGCGAACCGTGAGCGGCTGCAGCAGGAGGGCCCCTTCGCGGGACTGAACCCGACCGCGCTGATCGCACTGCTCGCCGTGCTGATCGCGGCGGTGGCGCTGCTGGCTGCCCACCAGACGGCATGACGGCGTAGCCGCCCCCCCCCGCCCCGCGGGAGTCACCAGGACACGGGCCGTAGACACAGGCGTACGAGAAGGGCCCGGAGCGAGCGCTCGCTCCGGGCCCTTCTCGTCGTTGTTCCGTTCACCGTCCCACCGCGCCGGCTGCGCGGCGGGACATCAGGCGCTCAGCCTCAGGCAGCGGCGCCGCGGCCGGCCGCCAGGCGGGGCAGGAAGCGGAAGCCGATGCCGCCGGCGATCATCGTGGCGGCGCCGATCAGCAGGAACGTGGTCTCGGCGGCACCCGTCTCGGCGAGCTCCTCACCGGAACCCTGCGCGGCGGTGTTGCCCGTGCGGGTGTCGGTCAGGGCCGAGGAACCCTGGTTCTGGGAGACGGGGTCGTTGCC